>JAIENF010000722.1 GCA_019751575.1 Burkholderiales bacterium | reverse complement strand
TCCGAGTCTCATCCAGACGATGGGCTGCAATGCAGGCTATACCGCGATAACCACACAGTTGAATGCCGAGACAGCCATTCAATTGGGGCTCCTGGGAAATCGCATGTACCCAGGTATGCCCTCGGCCCTGGCAAACACCGCGATAGCCGGATCGCTGGCGACCAGCACCAACTACTTGCTGGGGCTATCCACGAGCGCGACCGATACGGTTAGGCAGTCGATTGTCTCCAATGCCGTCATTGATGCCCAATATGCCATCCCGGCGCAGATTGGCGATTCGGCGAGTGCCGCGACCAACCTCGCGCAAGCGCAGGCCCAAATGGCGCAACTGATTCGGCAGACCGGGCGCGCCCAGGGCATCGGGCCCGTCGGCGGTGGCTTTCCTGATCCTGTCCCGCGCGATTTCTTTTCATCCTGAAGCGCAGTGCCGTGTGCACTGCCTGACTCGCGCGCCACACACCTGCGTCCGGCATGCCCGGCCCGCTGGCGCACGCGCGCCGCAACCGCGTTCCGGCCATCCCGTCGATCCTTCCCTCCCTCATCAACTCTGACGTACAGGTGACTGCATGTTCTCGATGACTTCCATCAATGGTGCCCAGGCGTCCGTCTCGCCATCCTTCCGCAGGCGCGGCCTGGCTGCTGCAGGCGCTGCCCTGCTCGCGCTCGCGCTGACCAGCTCGGCGGCCCTCGCCCAGGGCGTGTTGCGCGTGACCACCATCCCCGAGGAGGCGGCGAGCGAACAGTTGCGCAAGTTCGCGCCGCTGGTGAAGTACCTCGAGCGCCAGCTCGGCATGAAGGTCGAGTTCACGCCGGTCACCGACTATCCGGCTGCCGTGGAGGCGCTGGTGAACAGGCAGGTAGACCTCGTCTGGTTCGGCGGCTTCACCTTCGTGCAGGCGAAGATCCGTTCCGGCGACAAGGCGATCCCGATTGCCCAGCGGGAAGAGGACGCACAGTTCCGCTCGGTGTTCATCACGCTCGCCGGCTCCGGCATCAAGACGCTGGCCGACCTCAAGGGCCGGAACGTGAGCTTCGGCTCGCAGTCGAGCACCTCGGGGCACCTGATGCCGCGCAACTTCCTGCTCGAGGCCGGCATCAATCCCGAGAAGGACTTCAAGCGCGTGGCCTATTCCGGCGCCCATGACGCGACCATCGCCTCCGTGGTGACCGGGCGAGTGGACGCCGCTGCGCTGGACATCACGGTCTGGCGCAAGTTCGTCGAAGAGAAGAAGGTGGACCTCTCGAAGGTCGAGGTGTTCTACACGACCCCACCCTATTTCAACTACAACTGGACGGTGCATGCCGAAATGCCCGCAGCCTTGCGCGAACGCATCACCAAGGCCCTTCTCGGGCTGAGCACCAAGGATCCCGAGGGCAAGGAGATCCTCGGGCTTGCGCGCGCCACGCGCTTCATCCCGACACAGGTGTCGAACTACAAGGGCCTCGAGCAGGCAGGCCGCAGCGCCGGGCTGATCAGGTAGCCGGGCAGCCAGGCCATGGCTGGAGTGACCCTCGACCTCGATGCGCTGCAGGTTCGCCATCCGGCGGCGGCGGCCGATGCACCGGCCGCGCTGCGCCCGCTGACCCTGAAGGTCGGGGCCGGTGAGCAGGTGGCGGTCATCGGCCCGTCGGGTGCAGGCAAGACGACGCTGCTGCATGCGATCGCCTGTGCACTGCGCCCGGCGTCCGGACGCCTCCAGATCGACGGCACCGACCCGTGGTCGCTGCCGGTTCGGCAGCTGCAGCGCCTGCGCGGGCGACTGTTCCTCGCGCCGCAGGTGCCGCCGCTGCCGCCGCGCCAGCGCACGGTCACGGCGCTGCTCGCTGCACGGCTGCCGGCCGTCTCGCTGTGGACCGGCCTGCGTTCGCTCGTCTACCCGGTGGGCGCTGCCGACGCACATGCGGCACTCGCGCGGTTCGATCTCGGCGAGAAGCTGTGGGTCCGCGTCGACCGGCTGTCCGGCGGGGAACGACAGCGGGTCGGGCTGGCGCGCGCACTGCTCGCCCCGGCCGGCCTGTGGCTGGTCGACGAGCCGTTGTCCGCACTCGACCCGACTCGGTCGCGGCTGGCCATCGACACCTTGACCCGAAGCGCCCGCGAGCGTGGGGTGACGATGCTTGCCACCCTTCACCAGGTCGATGTCGCGATCGCCTCGTTCCCGCGCATCATCGGCCTGCGCGATGGCGAGCTTGCGTTCGACCTGCCTTCGGCCGACGTGACGCGCGAGCACCTGCTGGGCCTGTATGCCCAGTTCGAGCACGAACTGGCCGGTGCGCCGCCAGTGAATGTCGAGCCTGCAGCGCCTGCCGCACGACCTGCCACGGTCGTGGTCTGCCGCTGATGGCACCCGCGGTGTCCGAGCCGTCGCTGCGCGACCCTGCGTGGACCCGGCGCGTGTTCTGGACCCTTGCCGGCGCGGCACTGCTGGCGCCGATGCTCTGGGCGACGGAGTTCAGGCCGTGGATCCTGTTCGAGCCCGCGAGCCTGCGGGCGAGCCTGGGTTTCGTCGCCGGATTCCTGCCGCCGCACGCCGAGCCCGGGTTCCTGAAGATGGTCGCCTACGAAGCGTGGCGCACCGTGGCCATCGCCACCTGCGGCATGGTGCTGGCGCTGCTCCTGGCGATCCCGCTGACGCTTGCATCGACCGCGGTCCTGTCGGTGTCGGCCCTTCCCGGCCGGATGCACACGCTGCCCTTCATCGCGCGGCAGGCGATACGCTGGCTGCTGATCCTCCTCAGGAGCGTTCCGGAACTGGTCTGGGCACTGGTGTTCGTGCGCGTGGTCGGACTCGGGCCGACCGCCGGCGTGCTCGCCATCGCCCTCACCTACTCAGGCATGCTGGGCAAGGTCTATGCAGAGATCCTGGAAAGCGGAGAGACGCATGCGACGACCACGCTGCTGCGCAACGGATCGGGTCGCCTGAACGCATTCCTCTACGGGCTGCTCCCGACCAATGGCGCCGAGCTCACCAGCTACACCGTGTACCGGTGGGAGTGCGCGATCCGCTCGTCGGCAGTGCTCGGCTTCGTCGGTGCCGGCGGCCTAGGCCAGCAACTGATCACCTCGCTGAAGATGTTCAACGCGGCCGAGGTCAGCACCATCCTGCTGGTGTTCATCGCACTCGTCTGGATGGCCGACTGGGCGAGCGGACAACTGCGGCGCGTGCTCGGATGATCCAGCGCCCTCCGTTGCTGCATGCGCGTTGCACCGCCTGCTGGATCGTCGCCGGCATCGTCCTGCTGGTGGTGGCGAGCTTCGCCACGCTCGATCTGAAGTGGAGGGCATTCCTGTCGGCCGATGCGGCTGCGCGCATGGGCCGGTTCCTGGCAGAACTCACGACGCCGTCGACCGACCCTGATTTTCTGTGGCGCCTGGCCATCGCCAGCGGCGAGACGCTGGCGATGTCTGCACTGGGGACGCTGCTCGCGGTCGTCGGCGGATTGCTGCTCGCGCTGCCGGCCAGTCGGGCGGCCGATGGCCGTCGAACGCTTGCGCGCGGACCGACCCGGCTGGTGCTCAACGTGCTGCGCTCGGTGCCCGAGCTGGCGTGGGCGGCGCTGTTGCTGATCGCGGCCGGACTGGGTCCGTTCTCCGGAACGCTCGCGCTTGCGCTGCATACGACCGGCGTGCTGGGTCGCCTGTTCGCCGAAGCGATCGAGAACACCCCTCGCGGGCCGGCCGAAGCCCTTCGCGTGCAGGGCGTCCCGGGCGGACGCGTATTCCTCTATGCGACCCTTCCCGCAGTGCTTCCGCAGATCCTGTCCTACACGCTCTACCGCTGGGAGAACAACATCCGCGCCGCGGCAGTGCTGGGCGTGGTTGGCGCCGGAGGACTTGGCCAGATGCTCGCGTTCCACATGGGACTGTTCCAGATGAACGAGACCAGTTCGGTTCTGGTGGCGATGCTGCTGCTGGTCGCGCTCGTCGACCTGCTGTCCTACCTGGCGCGGCGGACCCTGATGCGCTGAACGACGCCCGCGCCGCGCTGCGAACCTGCGATCAGCCTGACAGCGGCTGCATGCCCTTGTCCCGGATCACCGGCGCGGCTTCGCGGGATGCGAGGAACCGGATCAGGGCGCGGGTGGCCTCCGGCTCGGGCGCGTGCGCATGGAGCCCTATCGAGAATCGCGTGGCCTTCTGCACCGCGTCCGGCAGTACCCCCACGATGTCGATGCCGGCGACCGGCAGCAGCTCGCTCATCTGCTGGAACGCAAGGTCGCATTCGCCACGAGCCACCATCGCCCCCGCCGGTTCGCCTCGCACCTGCCGCAGGCGCGGCGCGAGTTCGTCGGTCAGGCCCAGCCGGTCCAGGACCTTCAGCAGGTGCACCCCGCTCGGTCCGGTCGAATAGGCGATCGACCGTGCGCCGCGCAGCATGTCGATGAAGTGGGCCTCCGACTCCAGCGCAGGCCTGGCTGCGCCGGCAGCCACCGCGCAGGCGATCGACGAGACCGCGAGGTCGGTCCGTCCGTCGGCTGCGACATGCCCGCCCCGGGCCATCTCGTCGATCGCATCGGCGGACATCACGACGGCATCGACGACCTCGCCGCCTGCGATGCGTGCCGATACGTTGATGCCGCCATCGAACACCGCGATCGTGGTGTGACCGGTGGCCCGGTCGAAGCGTGCGGCCAGTTCGATGAACGCTTCGCGGAAGGCGATGGATTG
>JAIENF010000446.1 GCA_019751575.1 Burkholderiales bacterium | reverse complement strand
ATCGGCACCTTCGCCCGGCGGCAGGCATCGATCATCGCACGCGCATCCTCGAGGTTCAGCGCCAGAGGCTTCTCGCAGAACACCGCCTTGCCGGCGCGTGCGCACGCCTCCACCTGCGGCCGGTGCAGCGAGTGCGGCGTGCACAGGACGATCGCGCGGATCTTCGGGTCGGCCAGCGCATCGTCGAGGCTGGCCGACAGCTGCATGCCGTGTTCGTCGGCGAACGCGCGGTGCGCATCGAGCACCGGGTCGATCGCACGCACGAAGCGCAGCGGCCTCGCGTCGCCCGCGAGCTGCATCGATTTCACATGGCCACGTCCCCAGCGG
The DNA here is from genome assembly GCA_019751575.1 of Burkholderiales bacterium. Classification (GTDB taxonomy): domain Bacteria; phylum Pseudomonadota; class Gammaproteobacteria; order Burkholderiales; family CAIKXV01; genus CAIKXV01. The sequence continues at coordinate 4,330 of JAIENF010000446.1, read as the reverse complement.
CCGAGGCCCACGATGGCCGAGTCGATCATTGCATCATGCCTTTCGTTCAGAGGCGGTAGAGCCGTTTCGCATTGTCGTGGAAGATCGCCTGCCGCTCCAGCGCGCCCAGCGGCGCGAGGCATTCGTCCATCACGCCGACGAGACGATCGTAGGTGGTCCACATGCGCTCGATCGGGAAGTTGCTGCCGTAGATGCAGCGTCCGGCACCGAACAGCGCGACGGTCTCGTGCACCACCGGCAGCCACAGCGCCTTGGAGCAGGCGCGCTCGAAGGTGCCCAGCCCGGACAGCTTCACATGGACGTTCGGGCAGGCGGCAAGCCGTGCCATGCCGCTGCGCCAGGCGGCCATGCCGGCCGGCGTGCGGTCCTCCAGCATGCCTGCGTGCAGCAGCACGAAGGTCACGCCGGGGAAGTCGCGCGCCAGCGCGGCGGCATCGGGCATCTGCGAGGCGAACACCTGCAGCTCGAACAGCAGGCCGCGCGACTCGACCTCGCGCAGGCCGGCGCGCCAGGCCGCGTCTTTCATCAGGTCGGGCCGCGAGGCGAAGCGATAGGCGGGGTTCTCGTGCCAGTGCAGCTGCTGCCGGATGCCGCGCAGGTTGCCGGCCGCCTGCAGGCGGTCGAGCGTCGACGCGACCCGCGCGGTCGACAGGTCTGCATAGCCGACGCTCGCCTGCGGAAAGGCATGCTCGCGTGCAACCGAAGCCACCCATTCGATCTCGTCCACTTCGTCGCCCGGGCCGACATTGACCTGGATGTAGACCGAGGCGACCACGCCCAGCGGCACCACGTCGTCGATGAAGTCCTGCGCGAGATAGTCGCGCCGCAGCGCTTCGTAGTCTCCGAAGATGCGCGGCAGCGCCGGGCCGTTCAGCCACGGGGTATGGGCATGGCGCCAGATATGGTGGTGTGCATCGATGATGGTCATGGGCGCCCTGAGGGTGGTGGCGGTGCCCGCCGCGGATGCAGCGGGCTATTCCGGCAGTATCCCCGCATCCCGGATCTGCTTCACCCAGCGCGGCACCTCGACCCCGACGAACTTCGTGAACTCGTCCGGCCCCATCGCCGCGGGGTCGACGCTCAGGCCCGCCAGGCGCTGCAGCACCTCGGGGCGGTTCAGCGCCTTGATGGCTGCGTCCGACAGGCGCTGCACGCTGTCGCGCGGCGTGCCCGCGGGTGCCATCAGCCCCCACCAGATCGTGATCTCGAAGCCCGGCAGGTCCTCAGACAACGCCGGCAGGTCCGGGGCGAGCGGCGATCGATTGCGGGACGTCACGCCCAGCAGCTTGAGTCGCCCGGCCTTCCACTGGCCGATGCCGGCGGTGAAGTCGGTGAAGGTGAACGAGATCTGTCCGCCGACCACCTCGCCGACCGCGATCGGGATGCCCTTGTACGGAACCTCGACGAACTGGATGCCCCCCAGGGAACGCAGCAGGCCGAGCGACACCTGGGCCCCGCCGGAGCCGAAGCCGCCGGACAGTTCCCCCCGCCTGGCCCTGGCCACCGCGATGAACTCCTTCGCGTTCGCCGCAGGGAAGTCGGAGCGCACGGCGAGGATCAGCGACGACTGCGCGAGCCGCGCAACATAGGCGAAGTCCTTCAGCGGGTCGTAGGCGAGCTTCTTGAACAACCCGACGTTGGCCGCCTGCGTGGTGTTGGTGCCCATCAGCAGCGTGTAGCCATCGGGGTTCGCGCGCGCGACCTCGGTCGCCGCGATCGTGCCCTGGGCCCCTGCCCGGTTCTCCACCACCAGCGGCTGGCCGAGCACCTCCTGCATCGGGCCGGACAACAGGCGCGCCAGCTGGTCCGGTCCCGCACCGGGCGGGAATGGCACCACCACCCGGATCGGCCTGGTCGGGAACGACTGTGCCGCAGCGCTTCCGGCAGCGCCGGCCAGCGCCAGGCAGACAGCGACAGCCGTGCCGGCACGCGCAACGCCTGCGGTGGACAGGGACGTACGCACCATGGTGACCTCCTCCTGGGGAAATCGGGCTTGTAGTTGTGTGCTGCCTTTTGCGGCATCCTACGCCGCTCGCGACGCGCGGTGCAAGGCACGGCGACGCGCCCCCCACGAGACGGAGACACGCAATGACCCTGGACGACCTCTACCAGCGCGGGCTGGCGTTGCGGAAGAAGCTGTTCGGCGCCGAGACCGTCGCGCGGCGCATGGGCGAACTCGGCGAATTCGGCGCGCCGCTGCAGCACATCATCAACGCCTACTCCTATGGCGACATCTGGAGCCGCCCGCAGCTCGACATGAAGGCACGCAGCCTGGCCATGGTCGGCATCACCGCGACGCTGAACAAGCCGAACGAGCTGAAGGTGCATGTGAACGGCGCGCTGAACAACGGCGCAACCGCGGAGGAAGTACGGGAGGTGCTGCTGATGGTCACGCTCTATGCAGGGCTGCCGACCGGCATCGATGCGCACAAGGCGGCGCTCGAGGTGATCAACGCACGATCCCCAGCCCCAGCAGTACCGGCAGCGTGAGCCAGAACACGATCGTGCTCCAGCCGATGAACAGCGCGGCCGCGGGTGCGTCGAGGTCGAAGCGATCTGCCAGCATGAGCAGGGTGAGCATGCCCGGCACCGCGGCGAGCACGGCCGCCGAGTACTGCGCGTCGCCCGGTGCCTCGAAGAACAGCGGGCCAAGCGCCCAGGCGACCACCGGCACCACCAGCAGCTTGATCGCGGTGGCCGCCAGTACTTCGCGCCTGGGCGTGAGCGCATGCCAGGGGATGGTCAGGCCGAGCACGAACAGCATCACCGGTATCGTCGGCTGGCCGATCATCCGCGCGGCATTGACCACGGGTTCATGGACCAGCCCCGTCTGCTGCAGCGTGGCGCCGGCGATGAAGGCCCAGATGGGCGGCATCGACATCATCACGGTGAACACGTTCGGACGCGGCGCCGGGTGCGCCGCGGGTGCGTCGTCGGCCCGGTCCACGCCCAGGCGGGTGCAGATCCACACCCCCAGGCTCCACACCAGGGGCATCACCATCAGCATGTCGTTGAACACCGCATAGCGCAGCGCACCTTCGCCATGCAGGAACAGCAGCACCGGCACGCCGATGTTGAAGGTGTTGCCGAACATCGCGCCGATCACCAGCACCGCGCGCGTGCGGCGCGGCAGGCGCGCCCCGAAACGGGTGCGGTACAGCAGGGCCCACGCGCAGAGCCCCCCGACCCCGGCTGCGAGCGCGGTGACCAGCGGCACCGCGAGCAGTTCCCGGCTGATCGGGGTGACCATCGCCACCGAAAAGAGGATGGCCGGATAGAACAGGTACATGGTCAGCCGCGACAACTGGTTGCGCAGCCACTCGACCGGCGTGTCCGGGAACCAGCGTGGCCACAGGCCACCGGCCGCCACCAGCAGCGACAGCGGCAGCATCACCTCGACCGCCAGGGCACCGATGCGGGCGAGGTCTGTCATGGGGACGGCTGGTGTGCAGGGGAGACCATCTTCGCTCCGACTGTAGCCGAAACCGCTGCAACCGGTGCCGTGCGCGGTACCCTCGGACGATGAAGTCCGCTCTCTGGCTGGCAGTCGCCGGCCTGCTCGCCAACGCCACGGTCTGGGGTCTTTCCTGGATCCCCTTCCGGTCCCTGTCCGGCGCAGGCATCCATCCGCTCTGGGCGACCGGCATCATCTACACCGTTGCCGCCCTCGGACTGGCCGCCGCGCACCCTGCCGCGCTGCGCGAGCTCCTCAAGGGGACCGGCCTGCTCTGGCTTGCCCTGGCGGCCGGGCTCACCAACGCGCTGTTCAACAGTGCCGTGGCGATCGGCGACGTGGTGCGCGTGGTGCTCCTGTTCTACCTGATGCCGATCTGGGCAGTGCTGCTCGCCCGCTGGCTGCTCGGTGAACCGCTCACCGGCTCCGCCTTCGCGCGTATCGCCATCGGCCTCGCCGGGGCGATGCTGGTGCTGTACGAGCCGGGCATGGGGCTGCCGCTGCCGCGAGGCCTGGCCGACTGGATGGCGATCGCCGGCGGTGCCGCCTTCGCGCTCAACAACGTTCTGCTGCGCCGGCTGGCCTCGAACGCCGAGGCCGCACGTACGCTGTCGATGCTGTTCGGCGCCGTGGTGCTGCCGGTGGCCGCAGCGACGGTGCTGTCCGCCGGCGGTGCCATCGACTGGCCGGTGCTGGGCGGCAGCGGGACCCTGTCGACCCTTGCGCTGTGGTCCGCGCTGTTCCTGCTGGCCAACTTCGGTCTGCAGTACGGTGCCGCGCGGCTGCCTGCGAACGTGACCGCGGTGGTCATGCTCACCGAAGTGCTGGTCGCATCCGGGTCCTCGTGGCTCGCGGGCGCGGCCGAGCTGCGGGCGC
>JAIENF010000059.1 GCA_019751575.1 Burkholderiales bacterium | reverse complement strand
CCTGCCTGTCCCGCACCTCCCACCGCATGTCCGACTTCGATCCGGCGCGGCGCATCTTCACGTTGCTCGCCAGCGACTGGTAGAGCGCCCGGGTCGCCACCTCGCCGTCCGCGCACGACAGCGCGAAGCCGGCGTCGATGCCCACCTGCGCCCCGGCCGCGATCGCGTCCTGCTTCGCGCCCAGGTAGACGAACTCCCAGCCGTACACGTCGGACTGGTGGCGGATGCGCTGGAACACCTGCTCGCGGGTGTAGTCGCGGCTGGCGTTCTCCAGCCCGTCGGTGATGACCACGAAGATCACCTTGCCCGGGCGCTCGGCGGCCGGCATCGCGGCCAGGCGAGCGCCGAGCTCGTCGATCGTGCGGCCGATCGCATCGAGCAGCGCCGTGGAGCCGCGCGGGACGTAGGTGTCGGCGGTGAGCCGGGGCGCCCGGCGGATCGGCTCGCGCAGGTAGACCACGTCGTACTCGTTGTCGAACTGGGCGAGCGTGACGTTCACGTCGCCGGCATCGTCGACCTGCTCGGCGAGGAAGGCGTTGAAGCCGCCGATGGTGTCTGTGCGCGCGGACTCCATCGAGCCGGAGCGGTCCAGCACGACGGCGATTTCGGTGAGTGTGTTTTCCATGTGCGTTCCCCCGTGGTCGTCAGGGCGGCGGGATGCCGGCCCTCACTCACAGGACGCAGCGAGTCGGGGATCTGTGACAGCGACGCGCAGGTATCGATCGACGCAGGATCGACGGCGCCGGAGACGATAGCCTCCGGTCGTGGATCGCGTCACTTCGCCCTCACCTCCTCCAGCAACTCGGGATGCCGATCGAGGACCCTCAGCAGCTTCACGAGCGCAACCGGTGGTCTGGCCTTGCCGGTCTCGTACCTGGAGAACGCATTGACGCCGCCGCCGAAGATCTCCGAGGCCTCGCGCTGGTCGAGGGCAAGCTTCCTTCGAACGCTTGCGATGAAGCCGGGGTCGACCAACGAGGCATTTACCCTCCGGGTGAACGCCTGCATCAGCGCCATCGTGCGCTTCGATTCGGATGCATCCAGCACGGCTTCGTCGCAACTGCGGCAGAAATCGCCCGTCACGCGCGAGAGGGTCGTCGACGCACCCTTGTACGTGTAGGTCAGGTCACGGGTGCCGCGTGCCAGCTTTGCCGCGCCGCAGCTCGGGCACTTCATTGTCAAAGCTCCTTGAACGACACGATGAGCAGGTCATCGACCACGGTCAACTTGATGTACGCAGTGCCCGCCAGCGTCGCGAATCGGTAAACGTCCTGCCATACCCGATGGTCGCCATGGGTTGTCATGCTCTTGTGGAAGTCGGCCCTCGTCAGGCCCACCACAATGGAAAGCATGTCTTCGAAGCCAAATCCCATCGCCGCAGCGCCCTCTCGGGCGCTACGCGTGGTTCGGACCTTGCCTGAATCGATCAAGGCCTTCACGACCGGCAGAGGGCAGTGCGGCGTGCGCTTTTCCAACGGAGGCAACGTTAACCTAGTAGGTTAGCTTTGGCAAGATTTGCTGTTCCGATGCTGGCCCACTTCCATCACTGGGTCCGCGGTTGAAAATGGGTCGTCGCTGACAAAAGTCGGCTCGAAGTGTCGGTGCGCGCGATCTCGAGCAAGCGGGACTGCCCCGATCTTCAGGGCGCGGATGCCGCGTCGACGAGCGCCTTCACGGCGCTGCGGGCTTGCGCGACCCTGCGGAATTCGCCCACATCGGAAGGGCGCAGAGCTGCGCGATCAGCGCATCGATCGTGCCGACCTGGATTCCAGACCTCGAGCAGGGTCAGGATCGCGACCGTTCAGCCTTGTAGTCGAACGCGTCGTTCCACTCGAGCTTTCCCATCAAATCGACCACGCGACTGGCGAGCGATGCCTGAGCGTTCGAGTGCGGGATGGCCAGCCTGGCGCGAACCCGGGCGAGCGCCTCGTCGCCCGGCACCATGGCGACTTTCCCTGAACGGACCTCGTCACGTCGGAGACGGGCAAGCCTGAGCCAGACAGCCTGATCGACAAGGCCCGGTTCGAAACTGGCCATCAGCCGCTCGACCAGCTCCGCCCGGTCTTCGACCGGCAGTTGCAAAGCCTGTGCAGCGAGATCTTCTACTCGGGTGGACATGGTTGCCCTCACTCAACGAGACGCCAGCGTATCACTGGATCCGCGCGCGGCGGTCGGCATCGCGGCCAGGCGCGCGTACGCAGGACCGGCCGGCCTTTCGCGACTGGCTGGCTCCTTCTCGCGCTTTCGAGCCGGGCGACCGTCGGCGAAGCTGGCGGGCCAGCCATTGAAGCATTACGCGCCGCGTAACTTCCTCCCCGAGGATCACTGAAGGATCCCCCATGCCCCGCCCCACCAACCGCCTTCGACCCGTACATCCCGGTGAAGTCCTGCGCGAGGACTATCTCGTTCCGCAAGGACTGAGCGTGAACGCCCTGGCGACCGCGCTCGGCGTTCCCGCGACGCGCATGCACGAGATCGTGAAGGAACGGCGAGCCATCACCGCGGACACGGCCGCCCGGCTGGCCAGGCATTTCGGCGGCGATGCGACCTCGTGGCTGATGCTGCAGGCGGACTACGACCTCAAGACACTCCCCAACCTGCGCGAAATCGAGAAGGTGGTGCAGCGAGCCTGATCGGTTCCCCGGCGCGCCGTTATCACCCCCATAACGCAGCAATACCGGAAACCGACCTCGCCGAGAGCAGGTCATGATCGCCCAATGACCTGACGTCCGAGCTGGAAAGGGTCAACAAGGCCTGCGTACGCCCGGATGCGACGACGAATTCGACCTCGTACGCGTCAGCCTCATGGACCTCGACGACCGCTCCGATATCGCCGCAGCGAAGTCCGGCAACGGGGATGTCCCTGGTAAGGGCGACTGGCTCCAGAATCTCATGCATCGTCTACTCCGGTGATGCCACTACGTCGACGTATTCGACGCGGCTGGACGGTGCCGGCACGCCGAGGCCCTCTTCGCGCAAGCCGCAAAGATGAAACTCGATGGCCTCGCGAATTTCCCGCTCGACATCCTCGACGGTGCTACCCGTGGCTACGCAGCCGGGAAGATCCGGAACGTATGCGGAGTAGTTGCCTTGAGCTTGCTCGATCACGACGGCGTAACGCATTGAGCACCTCTCAGTGGCTGACATGTATTCATCGCAGTAGCCTGGCGCCCCGATTCTTGCCGAGCCATACAGGAGGCAGCGAGGACTCAAGCCGCCTGCACCTCTATACGCACCGTTCCGCCGATCGCAGTGGCAATGTTCACCAGCGCATCGATAGAGAACCGCGACAGCCGCCCCCGGAGCAGGTCGTTCATGCGCGGCTGCGTCACGCTGCAGCGCGTTGCTGCCTCGGCCTGGGTCCATCCGTGCCCATTCACGATAGATGCAATCTGGCGCATCAACTCGGCGCGCGCGCGCAGGTTTGCCGCCTGCTCGGGCGTGTCGGCAATGGCGTCCCACACGCTCGCGAAGCGCTTCGGGTCGCCGACCCTTTCCCTCGCTGCCTTCATTCACTGTTCCTTCGATTGCGACCATCGCACTCTTGCCAGCGCGATGTCGCGCTTGCTGGTCTCTCGCGTCTTCTTCTGGAATGCATGGAGCACGACCACCTCGTCTCGTAATCGCGCTGTATAGATCACCCGAAAGGCGCCGGCTTCGTCCCGGACCCGGATCTCTTCCACGCCCTCGCCGATCGACGGCATCGGCTTGAAGTCGTCCGGCTGCTCCCCGCGTTGAACCTTGTCGAGCTGATAACCCGCGTCTTGACGTGCGTCGTCGGGGAACGCACGCAGCCGCTTGAGCGAGTCTCCGAGAAAGCGGATGCCCTTCATGTGTATGATATCCGTTTGGATATAAGACTTCAATCCTTGGCGCGATAACTGCTGGGCGTGCCTGCACATCCTGATGATTGGCGCGGAAGAGGTCCCGCCCGGCAAACGTGCGATGCCGGTCGAAACGTCCCGTCTGGCCCCGCCGGCGCCCGACAGCCCGTCGGGTGCGCAAGGGTTTCATCTACCTGGCCTCGGCCCTGACGCTCGCCGGAACCTCCGTGCCCGTTTTCAGCTTGGCGAAGACCGTCGCCGGCCTGTTCCGCTACCGCCGGACGGTCGTCGATGCCCTGGCCGTTGAAGGGCTGTGGCAGGCACTGCGCCAACGCAAGGCCACGCCTGCCGAACTCACACGCGAGGCGGAAGCCGGAGGCGCATGGGCCATGATGAAGCCCTACCTGATGGCGCGGACCCAGGCGAGCGCCTCGTCGCCCGGCACCATGGCTGCTTTCCCCGAACGGACCTCGTCGCGTCGGTTGCAATACAAAGGCAGTTCTTGACTATTGCCTATTATTTGCAACAGACTGCCGACGTGAAACCTCCCGTTACCAATGAAATGGCCGTCCTCCAGCTCGCTCGAGAGCGCCAACTGCTGCGCGCGCGCGATCTCGCGCAAGCGGGACTGCCCACAGTCGCGCTGACCCGGCTCGTGTTCGCCGGCGAACTGGTGCGCGTCGGGCGTGGCCTGTACAGCCTCCCCGGTCAGGCGATCACCGAGCACCACTCGCTTGCCGAGGTGGCGATCCGCGTGCCCCGCGGGGTGGTCTGCCTGCTCTCTGCACTGCGCGTGCACGGCATCGGCACACAGGCAACGCACGAG
>JAIENF010000343.1 GCA_019751575.1 Burkholderiales bacterium | reverse complement strand
GCCGCGCCCGCCGTCGCTTGGGAATCTCGAGGCACCTTCGACTCGACTTCACGGCACTGCACTCCCCGAAGCTTCAACCATTCACGCAGGAATCGGGGGACACGCTCTACCAGATACACGTTGGTACAGCGCGCCAGCCGCCAATACTGATGGGGGCCTTTTCAGAACCTCAAGAAGCACAGTACTGGTGTGACCGCCTGGCCGAGCTCATTGCGCGCTAGCAGGCGTGGCCTGCCTACGTGCTCAAGCGGCATCATCACGAGGAATCCGATGCGCGCACTCTTTGCTCTTCTTGTCAGTTCCATCGTTCTCGGTTTTTGCGCGCACGCCAGAGCCGATGCCCGGCTCACCGCGACCAAGCCTCAGATCCAGTTTGCGGAGAAGGCCGTCGTCGATGCTCTGAAATTCAGCCAGGGTGATGTTGCGAGTCTTGTGGACACCAGGCCGCTCTTCACCGCGTCCGGCTGGGCAGACTTCGTGAAGCGCCTGACCGGCTTTCTGGATCCTGAAGGCGCGCCAACATTCAGTTCGACCTTCACGCCCTCGGGCCCGGCGATCGTCACGAAGCAGGACCATGAAAGCCTTACCGTCACTGTACCGGGCGTTCTGAAGCACGAAAGTCGAAGCCCTCAGGGCGGCCGGTCCACGACCTCGTATCGGGCGGAGGCCGACATCCGTGTATCGCCAGGTCCATTCAAGATCGAGCTGCTCATCCAGAGAACTTGCGGGGGCGCAACCACAAGGACATCTTGTCGGTGAGCAGGATTGATCCCTGGCTCAGACGTGAATCGCCAAAGGAACCCTCCGATGCACCCTGTCGTAAAGGCGCCGATCACGCCAGGGGAGCTCGGCGTAGTCGCTGCCAATCCTGGCCGCACACCTCGAGATCTGGTGATTCGCGGGTCGACCCGCGCTTCGACGCCGGGATGCATCCCGGGCGATAATCGTCCGATGACGCCAGACGAAAACCCGGGCCCGACGTCCGACGCGCCACCAGACGTCACGCCATTCACCAACCGCCTCCGCAAGAACCTCGCGCACTGGCACAAGTGGGCGCGACGCCGCGGCATCACGTGTTTCCGCATCTACGGACGTGACGTGCCGCAGTTCCCGTTCGCCATCGACTGGTTCGAGACGGTTTCGCCGCGCGCCGAGACGCACCTTCACGTCCAGGAGATCGACACCGGCTGGAAGCGCAGCGATGCGGACTACACTGCGTGGCTGATCGCGGCATGCGACAGCATCTGCGAGGTGTGCGGTGTTCCTGCGGCACAACTGCACCTGAAGCGCCGCGAGCGCCAGCGCGGTACGTCGCAGTACGAGAAGCTCGACGGCGAGGACGCTGAAGTCTTCATCGTGGAGGAGGCCGGCCTGCGGTTCGAGGTCAACTTCGACGCCTACCTGGATACCGGGCTGTTCCTCGACCACCGGCCCATGCGCGCCATGGTGGCCGAGCGCATCGCCGCGCGAACCAGCCAGGGCGCGGGCACGCGCTTCCTGAACCTGTTTGCCTATACCGGCAGCTTCACCGTGCATGCCGCGCGGGCGGGCTCCGACCATTCGACCACGGTGGATCTGTCCAACACCTACCAGGCATGGACCGCGCGCAACCTCGCCCTGAACGGCATCGATGTCCGCAAGCACCAGCTGGTGAGCGCCGATGCGCTGGCGTGGCTGGACTCGGCGGTGGCCGCGCGCGAGCGCTTCGACGTGATCGTGCTCGACCCGCCATCCTTCTCCAATTCGAAGAAGATGGTGGGCGTTCTGGACGTGCAGCGCGACCACGTGCGGCTGGTGAGCCAGTGCCATGCGTTGCTGGCCGACGGCGGCGAGCTGTTCTTCTCGACCAACCTGCGTTCATTCAAGGTCGACGCGCAGCTTGTTCAGCAGTTCGCGCTGCGCGAGATCACCCACAAGAGCGTGCCGGAGGATTTCCGCCGTCCGAGCGGCGCGGATCCGCATCGGGCCTGGCAGGCGGAAAGCCGACGATGACTGACTGCAACCACGTGACTTCCGTCAAGCCAGGCGACGCAGGCTCGGCGATACTTGGCCGGACCTGGATGGGGGCAGGGGTCAGCATCGAGGCACTCCAGCCGATCCGGTTCTGGAATGTCGTCAAGTTCCAACTGGGCGTCGGCGGCGTCTTCTCGATCCTCGGGCTGCTGAAGGGCAAAGGACCCACCTGACCCTCCGTACCCGATGCGGTCGACTTGAGCAACCTGTTCTGATGGAAGCGTTCGTACTCGATTTCCCGGACTCCTGCACTGACGTGGGCCCCGGGTTCGCGCTCGTGATCTTCTCGCGCCAACGCATTCGCAAGCGCTCCCACCCTTGGAACTGATCCTCGTCCTTGCCGTCGGGCTGGTGGCGGGCACGGTCAGCGGGATCGTCGGCACGGGCGCGTCGCTGATCCTGATGCCGATCCTGGTGGTCGCCTTCGGACCGCAGCAGGCGGTGCCGATCATGGCGATTGCCGCGGTGCTGGGAAACATCGGCAAGGTGCTTGCATGGTGGCGGGTCGTCGACTGGCGCGCCTGCGGAGCCTACAGCGCCACCGCAGTCCCCTGCGCGATCCTGGGCGTGAAGACGCTGCTGGCCGTGCCGGCCCAGGCGATCGAGGTCGCGCTCGGCGCCTTCTTCATCGCGATGGTGCCGGCGCGGCGCTGGTTCCACCGGCGGCAGTTGCGCCTGTCCCACCGCGACCTCGCGCTGGTCGGCGCGCCGGTGGGATTCCTCACCGGCATCGTGGTGTCGACCGGCCCGATCCAGGTACCGATCTTCATCGGCGCCGGACTGGAGAAGGGCGCATTCATCGCGACCGAGGCGGCCGCCTCCTTCATCGTCTACCTCACCAAGGTGCTGGCCTTTGGCGCGGCCGATGCGCTGCCCGGTGACACCCTGCTGAAGGGGATCGCGGTCGGCAGCTCGATGATGGCCGGCGCGTTCGTGTCGCGGCGGATCCTGCAGCAGGTCACGCCGCAGCAGTTCCGGCATCTGGTCGACGCGCTGATGATCGTGTCCGGGCTGTCGATGCTCTGGGTGGCGTTCCGATGAGGCACGGGGCCGTCGAGGAACCCGCTACTCGACCCGGCGTTCTCCGTTTCGCAGGCCTCGCGAAAATGATCATCGGCGCCGTTGCGCCGAGGGGGAAGGTGTATCTTTGCGCGCGTGCCCGCAGGGTGCCATTCGGGAAGCCCATGGAGCCATTGATGATTGCGCTGGCGTTCGTCGCCGGCTTTGCTGCGCAGCTGATACGCCTTCCGCCGCTGGTGGGATTCCTCGCCGCCGGGTTCGCGCTGAACGCGCTCGGGTTCGAGAGCAGCCCGGCGCTCGAGACCATCTCGAACCTCGGCGTGACGCTGTTGCTGTTCACGATTGGTCTGAAACTGGACATCCGGACCCTGCTGCGCGCCGAGGTCTGGGCGTCGGCCAGCCTGCACATCGTCGGCTCGACACTGATGTTCGCCGCCGTGCTGTTCCTGTTGAAGCTGCTGGGCCTCGCCCTGGCCAGCAACCTGGACTGGACGGTGATGCTGCTGCTGGGTTTCGCGCTCAGCTTCTCGAGCACGGTCTTCGCGGTCAAGGTTCTCGAAGAGCGCAGCGAGCTGGGTTCGTTCTACGGTCGGGTAGCGATCGGCATCCTGGTCATGCAGGATGTCTTCGCGGTGGTCTTCCTCAGCGCGTCCACCGGCAGCCTGCCGTCGGTGTGGGCACTGGGTCTCGTCCTCCTGTGGCCTGCCGCGAAGCTGATGCGGGCGATGCTCGACCGCGTCGGCCATGGCGACCTGCAGGTGCTGTACGGCGCCTTCCTGTCGCTGGTGGCCGGATACAGCCTGTTCGAAGCCGTAGGCGTGAAGGGTGATCTCGGTGCCCTCGTGGTCGGCATGCTGCTGGCGTCGCACCCGGCCACCGCCGGCCTGGCGAAGTCGCTGTTCCACCTGAAGGAGCTGTTCCTGGTGGGGTTCTTCCTCAGCGTCGGCCTGGGCGCGCTGCCCGACCTGTCGATGCTGCTCATCGCGATCCTGCTGCTCCTGGTGCTGCCGCTGAAGAGCGCGTTGTACTACGTGGTCCTGATGCGCTTCGGGCTGCGCACCCGCACCGGCGTGCTGTCGACGCTGTCGCTGACCAACTATTCGGAGTTCGGCCTGATCGTCGCCGCGCTGGCCGCGACGTCGGGCTGGCTGTCGGCCGAGTGGCTGGCAGTGATCTCGCTGGCCGTGGCCGGAAGCTTCGTGCTGGCATCGCCGTTGAACGCAGCCAGCGAACGCATCTATGCCCGGCTGAAGGACCCGCTGGCGCCGCTGGAGGCCGGCACGTTGCTGGACGCCGACCGTCCGATCGCCGTCGGGCAGGTCGATGCCGTGGTGCTGGGCCTGGGCCAGCTCGGCGGCGGCGCCTACATGCGCCTGATCGAGGGCCATGGCATGCGCGTCCTGGGCGTGGACAATGACGCCAGCAAGCTGGCCGTGCATCAGGCGGCCGGCCGGCTGGTCCTCGAAGGCGATGCGGTGGACTCCGACTTCTGGGACAAGCTGCTGCTGACCGATTCGGTGAAGCTGGTGCTGCTCGCGATGCCGGGCCACGCCGGCAACATCCATGCGCTGACGCAGCTGAAGAACCGGGCCTTCTCCGGCCACATCGCCG
>JAIENF010000787.1 GCA_019751575.1 Burkholderiales bacterium | reverse complement strand
GCGGACCCGGCCGACCTCGCGCAGCTGTTCGCCGGCAACCGCCTGCCCGAAGGCACCGAGCCGTACGCCCAGGCCTACGCCGGCCACCAGTTCGGTGGCTTCTCGCTGCTCGGCGATGGCCGTGCGGTGGTGCTCGGTGAACATGTCACGCCCGACGGCCGCCGCGTCGACCTGCAGCTCAAGGGCTCGGGCCCGACGCGCTACTCGCGCAGCGGCGATGGCCGTGCCGCGATGGGGCCGATGCTGCGCGAGTACGTGATCAGCGAGGCGATGCATGCGCTGGGCATCGCGACCACGCGCTCGCTCGCCGTGGCCGGGACCGGCCAGGCGGTGTATCGGGAACGGCCGCTGCCGGGTGCAGTGCTCACGCGCGTCGCGTCGAGCCACCTGCGCGTGGGCACCTTCCAGTACGCGGCGGCGCAGGGCGACCCTGCACTGGTCGCCACGCTGGTCGAGTACGCGCTCGACCGGCACTACCCGCAGTTGAAGGACGAACCCAACCGCGGGCTTGCGCTGCTCAAGGCGGTCGGCCAGCGCCAGATCGCGCTGGTGGTCGAGTGGCTGCGCGTGGGCTTCATCCATGGCGTGATGAACACCGACAACGTCACCATTTCCGGCGAGACCATCGACTACGGTCCGTGCGCGTTCATGGATGCCTACGACCCGGCCACCGTGTTCAGTTCGATCGACCACCAGGGACGTTACGCGTTCGGCAACCAGCCGCGCATCATGCTCTGGAACCTGGCGCGCTTCGCCGAGTCGCTGCTGCCGTCGATCGATGCCGACGGCGAGAAGGCAGTCGCGCTGGCGACCGAAGCGCTGCATGCGCTGGCCGACGATTTCGAGGCGGGCTGGCTGGCGATGATGGGCCGCAAGCTTGGATTGTCCGGCAGCGAGCCGGACGACCGCGCGCTGTGCGACGACCTGCTGTCCTGGATGACCGAGCAGCGCGTCGACTACACCAACACCTTCCGCGCGCTGGCGGTTGACCGGCTGCCGACCGAAGACGGGTTCGACGATGCGGCTTTCGTCGCCTGGCATGCACGCTGGCACGCCCGCCTCGCGCGCCAGGACGACGGGTTGCCGGCGGCAGGTGCACGGATGCGGGCAGCGAACCCCGCGTACATCCCGCGCAACCATCGGGTCGAGGCGGCGCTCGAAGCGGGCAGTGCAGGTGACCTGGCGCCACTGCGCCGGCTGCTCGAGGTGCTGTCCGATCCGTATTCGGCGCGTGACGGACTGGAAGACTATGCACGGCCGCCGGCGCCGGACGGGCGGGTGTACCAGACGTTCTGCGGGACGTAGGCATCGCGCCTGCTTCGCGCGCTTTCCTTACATGCGGGTATCCTGCACATTGCGGGGGCTCGCGGCCGCGGTATGATCCGCGACCCGGCCGCCCACTGCGGCGCCCGGTCCCCAGCGCAGGGACCGCCCGGTCCATTTGCCGTCCATCGGAGGTTTCAATGATTACCCGTGCAGACACCCTGTCGCGCCCGCAGCGCGCGATTGCCGCCGCCTCGTTCGCCGTCTTCGCCGTTGCCCTCGCGCCGGCCGCCTTTGCCCAGGCCTTTCCGTCCAAGCCGTTGCGGATGGTGATTCCGTTCGCGCCGGGCGGCGGCAGCGATTTCATCGGCCGCATCGCCGCGCAGCAGCTGACCGAGTCGCTCGGCCAGACCGTGGTGGTCGAGAACCGCGGCGGTGCCGGCGGTTCGCTCGGCGTCGAGATCGGCATGAAGGCCGCGCCCGACGGCTACACGCTGACCCTGATCGCCGCCAGCTATCCGGTGAACCCGGCGCTGTACAAGCTGAACTTCGATCCGATCAAGGACATCCAGCCGGTGATCCAGATGTCCCAGGGCCCGTTCCTGGTGGCGGTGCATCCGACGCTGCCGGTGAAGACGGTCAAGGACCTGATCGCGCTGGCGCGCAAGTCGCCGGGCGGCCTCAACTACGCCACCAGCGGACAGGGCAGCATCGTGCACCTGGCCACCGAGCACTTCAGCAGCATGGCCGGCATCAAGATGACGCACATCCCGTACAAGGGTACGGGCCCGGCGCTGACCGACACCATCGGCGGCCACACCCAGCTGATCTTCGGCAGCATCGCCTCCACGCTGCCGTTCGTGCGGTCCGGCAAGCTGCGCCCGATCGCGGTCACCACCGCCAAGCGCATCGCCGCCGAGCCGAACATCCCGTCGATCGGCGAGACCGTGCCCGGCTATGACGTGACCAACTGGCACGGCATCCTCGTGCCGCGCAACACGCCGCGCCCGATCGTCGACCGGATCAATGGCGACCTGCAGAAGGCGCTGTCGAACAAGGAGATGATCAGCCGCCTGAACGCCGATGGCGTCGAGCCGGCCGGTGGCACGCCGGAAGCGTTCGGTGCGCGGATCGCTCGCGAGATCGAGCTGTGGCGCAAGATCGTCGCGCAGGCTGGCGTCAAGGCCGAGTAACGCAGCCGGTGCCGCCCGGCTCCGCGGCAGTTGCGGGGCGGGTACACGTTGCAGTGCTCGGGACGGGGTCGAGGCAATCATGCCCGGCCCCGTTTTCATTGGCGGGGCCGGGGCGGTAAATGGGGTCTGACCCCGATTGTTTACCCCGATTGTTTCAGGCGCGGGCGAGGGACTGCGTGGTGGCGGGGTTGCGCCTGGGGGCGCCGATGAATGCGAAGTCCACCTCCGGTTGCCTGCCGCTGACGATGTCGGCGATCGCCTTGCCGGATCCGCAGGCATGGGTCCAGCCGAGGGTGCCGTGTCCGGTGTCGAGGTACAGGTTGGGGATCCGGCTCTGGCCGATCAGCGGCACGTTCGACGGCGTGGCCGGCCGCAGCCCGGTCCAGTAACGCACCTGCGAGCGGTCGCCCGCCTCGGGGAACAACTCGAACAGGCGGTCGACGATCGCGCGGCAGCGGGTCTCGTTCAGCTCGGTGTCGTAGCCGTTCAGTTCCGCGGTGCCGGCGCAGCGCAGCCGGTCGCCCAGCCGCGAGAACACGATCTTGTACTCGTCGTCGGTCAGGCTCACGTTCGGCGCGACATGCTGCGGGCCGACCGGCAGGGTCACCGAGTAGCCCTTCGCCGGATAGACCGGCACGTCGATGCCGACCGTGCCGAGCATGCGTGCGCTGTAGCTGCCCATCGCCATCACGAAGGCATCGGCGCGCAGCGTCGACGGCGTGCCGTTGACGTCGACCACCCGCGCCGATTCGATCCGGCCGCCCGCCTTGTCGAGACCGAGGATGCGCGTCTCGTTGAGGAAGGTGACGCCGCGCGCGCTGGCAAGCTTCGCCAGGGCGACGCTGAACGCGTGGGCATCGCCCGACTCGTCGGATGCGGTGAAGCTGCCGCCGACCAGCCGTGCGCGCGCCGAGGCCAGTGCCGGTTCGATGCGCACGCAGGCGTCGGCATCGAGCATGTCGATCTCGCAGCCGTGGTCGCGCATCACCTGCGCCGGGGCGATCGCCGCGTCGAACTCCTTCGGGTCGGTGTAGAAGTGCAGGATGCCGCGGGTCAGGTGGTCGTACTCGAGGCCGGTCTCCGCCCGCAGTGCCTGCAGCGTGGCCCGGCTGTACAGCCCGAGGCGCACGATCTGCGCGATGTTGTGCCGGGTGCGCGATGGCAGGCATTCGAGCAGGAACCGCGCGCACCAGCGCCACTGCGCCGGGTCCATGCGCGGACGGAACAGCAGCGGCGCATCCTCGCGCGCGAGCCATTTCAGCACCTTCAGCGGCGCCGACGGGTTGGCCCAGGGTTCCGCATGGCTGACCGAGATCTGTCCGCCGTTGGCGAAACTGGTCTCGTTGCCCGCGACCGGCTGGCGGTCGACGACGGTGACTTCATGGCCGGACTTGTTCAGGAACCATGCAGCAGTGGTGCCGATCACGCCGGCACCGAGCACGATGACTTTCATCGCTTTCTCCAGGGTTGTGCAGACAGGGAGGCAGCGTCGATGAACCCGACACCGCCCGACTGTCCGTTTACCTGAGAGATTGCGCGGGCCGGACGATCATGCGTCCGTAGCCACGTTGCCCCTTCGGTGGGCCCCATCCCGCCGTGCGCTCGAACCTCGCTTCGCACGGCAGCCGGGCCGCTCTCCAGTCTGCCAAACCGTATCCAGTATATGGGCCTGAGCGATCCCGGGCGGGTTGCGCCTTCGGCGGCCAGTCGCGACCGACGCCCTTTCGGACGTCTCCTCCGCTACCGGCACTCTCCTGAATACGGGATCAGTCTAAGCCCGTGAATCGGCTCCGGTCAACCGATCCGGTCACTGTAGCGTCCGCCGCGCATGGCGGATCGCCAGCAACAGGCAGACGAGGCCCGACGCGGCTGCCGCGGCGAGCGACCCGAACATCGCCGGGTAGCTGCCGGAGAGCTGGTAGCCGACCGCGAACAGCGCCGGCCCTGCAAGCACGCCGGCGTATGCGAACGACGAGGTGCCGGCGGTCAGCGTCGCGATCTCGCGCGGCGGGGAGATGCGCGTCGCTTCGGCATGGTAGACGCCGTTCCAGCCGAAGGAGGTGGCGCCCAGGATCGCGATGATCGCGGTGACCAGCGCCGGTGACCAGCTGGCGTCGAGCCAGAACAGCGCGAGGCAGGCGAAGATCGTGCACAGCGACAGGCCGATCAGCACCGGGGGGCCTGAGG
>JAIENF010000246.1 GCA_019751575.1 Burkholderiales bacterium | reverse complement strand
ACGCCGGTGACGCCCTTGTCGTCGCCCAGCACTTCGTCGACCTCGTGGTTCCATTCGATGCGGATGTTGCCGCTCTTCGCCTTCTCGAGCACGCGGTCGATCAGGATCTTCTCGGAGCGGAACTTGTCCCGCCGGTGGATCATGGTGACGGTCTTCGCGATGTTCGACAGATACAGCGCTTCCTCGACCGCCGTGTTGCCGCCGCCGACCACCGCCACGTCCTGGCCCTTGAAGAAGAACCCGTCGCAGGTGGCGCAGCCGGACACGCCGCGACCGAGCAGGGCCTGTTCGGATTCGATGCCGAGGTACTTCGCCGATGCGCCGGTCGCGATGACCAGCGCGTCGCAGGTATAGATGCCGTTGTCGCCCTCGAGCCAGAGCGGCCGGCGCTGCAGGTCGACCTTGTTGATCTGGTCGAACACGATCTCGGTGCCGAACCGTTCGGCGTGGCGCGTGAAGCGATCCATGAGGTCCGGTCCCTGCACGCCGTCCGGATCGGCAGGCCAGTTGTCCACGTCGGTGGTGGTCATCAGTTGCCCGCCCTGGGCGTAGCCGGAAATGATCACCGGTTTCAGGTTGGCGCGGGCTGCGTAGACGGCCGCGGTATACCCGGCGGGGCCGGAACCGAGGATCAGCATCCGGATATGGCGTACAGGCTTGGCGGACATGGAGGAACTCCCGATATGGCAGACCCGGATTGTACACGCGCGGCAGGAATTGACGCCCCGCGGACCGTTGATCTTGCTGGAAATTCAGGGTGTTACGTGTCCATGAGGCGGCCGGAGGCGGGGCGCCTGGCCCGGGCCCGGAAGGGCCCTGCCGACCGCCCGGCCTAAAGTGCCGGCCGGTTACGCCGTTAGTCAGATGGCGCGCAGCGACTGTGACGGATTTCCTTGCGAACCCGGACGCCGCCGCAGTCGCTGACGCTATACTCCTTCCATAACCGCGGGGTGGTAAATCCAGATGCATGTTCCGAACGTTGCCCCGCGCCCGTCGCCACGCATTCCGGCCGGCCTCCAACAGGGAGGCGAACGGGGTGACAGGCATGCAGCAGTCGACCAGACGATCCCGCGACCGAGGTTCTCCGTGCCCCCTTCTCCCGCCGTCATCGCCACCCTGCGCCAGGTACCGTTCTTCGCGGCCCTGCCGGAAGAGCACCTGGAGCAACTCGCATCCACCGCGCGACAGAAGAAGTTCCCCAAGAACGCGGTGATCATGTCCCAGGGCGACGACACCGATTCCCTGTACATCATCGCGTCGGGGCGCATCAAGGTCGGCATCAGCGACGAAGAGGGCAAGGAAGTCATCCTGTCGATGCTCGGCCCGGGCCAGTTCTTCGGTGAAATGTCGCTCGTCGACGATCATCCGCGGTCGGCGAACATCGAGACGATGGAAGTGTCGGAGTTCGTGGTGGTGAACAAGGACGACTTCAAGCGGTTCCTGGCGCAGAATTTCGACATGGCACTCGCGTTCATGAAGGAACTCGTGCGCCGGCTGCGCGAGGCCGACAAGAAGATCGAGAGCCTGGCGCTGATGGATGTCTACGGCCGCGTCGCACGCGTGCTGCTCGACATGGCGGAAGAGACGGTAGACGGCAAGTTGATCATCAAGCGCCGCCTCACCAAGCAGGACATCGCGCGCATGATCGGCGCATCGCGCGAGATGGTCAGCCGGGTGATGAAGGACCTGGTCGAGATGAACCATGTGAGCTTCCGCGGCACGGTCATCGTGCTGCACGAGAACCTCGCCGAATCCGCACGCTGATCCCGACCCGACAATCCGGGTCAGAGACGATTTAACGGATCCGGGTCAGAGACGATTTGCGCCAAGGCGCAAATCGTCTCTGACCCGGATTTCCGTTTTGGGTGCGCAGGCGGGGGGCTGGTCCGGCAGTGGCTTGACCGCCGGTATACTCGGGGACGCGGGTTGCCCGCCTCCTGGAGACCGGTCGTTTGTCCCAAGCTGCACGCAAGGCGCCTGAACCTTCCGCCCTCACGCTGACGCCGGGCCGCATCGCGGGCCTGCTGCGCGAGTCGTGGTGGCTCGGCCTGGTCGCCGCGGTGATCTACCTCGCGATGGTGCTCTACACCTTCGACCGGGCAGATCCGGGCTGGTCGCACAGCGCGCAGGCCGGCGACATCCGCAACGCCGGCGGCGCGGTGGGCGCCTGGGTGGCTGACCTGCTGCTCTGGCTGTTCGGCATGTCCGCCTGGTGGTGGCTCGCCTTCTGCCTGTACCTGATCTGGTGGGTCTACCGTCGGCTGGACGAACTGCTGAAGCTGGAGCGCGCCCACCTTGCCGTGGCCGTGGCCGGCTTCCTGCTGCTGCTGGTGGGCAGCAGTTCCCTCGAGGCCCTGCGCCTCCACAGCCATACGGCGGCGCTGCCGCTCGCGCCGGGCGGCATGGTCGGGCTGATGTTCAGCGGCATGGTGTCCGCCGCGCTGGGCTTCACCGGCTCCACGCTGATGTTCCTGGTGATGATGGCGGTGGGCTTCAGCCTGTTCACCAACCTGTCGCTGATGGCCCTGATCGAGAACACCGGTGCCCTGGTCGAGCGCTGCTTCGAGTGGGTGCTGGCGAAATGGACCGAGCGCGAGGACCGGAAGATCGGCGCGCAGGCCGCGGTCGAGCGCGAGGAAGTGGTCGAGGTCGAGCGCAAGCGCTTCGAACACCACGAGCCGGTGCGCATCGAACCGCCGAAGGTCGATATCGTTCCGTCGACGCGGGTCGAGAAGGAAAAGATCAAGGCCAAGCAGACCCAGCTGTTCGCCGACCTGCCCGACTCGCCGCTGCCCCCGCTCAACCTGCTCGACGAGGCCGAGGTGCATGTCGAGGTGGTCGGCAACGACACGCTCGAGTTCACCTCGCGGCTGATCGAGAAGAAGCTGGCTGACTTCGGCGTCGAGGTGAAGGTGGTCGCAGCCTATCCCGGCCCGGTGATCACCCGCTACGAGGTCGAGCCCGCGACCGGCGTCAAGGGCAGCCAGGTGGTCAGCCTGATGCGCGACCTCGCCCGTGCGCTGTCGGTGGCGAGCATCCGCGTGATCGAGACCATCCCGGGCAAGACCTGCATGGGCCTCGAGATCCCGAACCCGAAGCGGCAGATGGTTCGCCTGTCCGAGATCCTGTCCTCGCAGGTCTATGCCGACAATCCCTCCTCGCTGACGGTCGCGCTGGGCAAGGACATCGGCGGCAAGCCGATGGTCGCCGACCTCGCGAAGATGCCGCACCTGCTGGTCGCCGGCACCACCGGCTCGGGCAAGTCGGTCGGCATCAACGCGATGATCCTGTCGCTGGTCTACAAGTCGACCGCCGACGAAGTGCGCATGATCATGATCGACCCGAAGATGCTCGAGCTGTCGATCTACGAGGGCATCCCGCACCTGCTGTCCCCGGTGGTGACCGACATGACCAAGGCCGCGGTCGCGCTCAACTGGTGCGTCGGCGAGATGGACCGGCGCTACAAGCTGATGTCCGCGCTCGGCGTGCGCAACGTGGCCGGCCTGAACGCGAAGATCCGCGAAGCCGAGAAGGCCGGCACGCCGCTGGTCGATCCGCTGGAAGCCGCCGCCGCGAAGGAGGCAGAAGCGGCGATGATCAGTGCGCGGCTGGGCAGCGGCGAAGACCCCGAGTCGATCCGCCCGACGGTGCCGCCGCCCGATCCGCTGCAGCCGCTGCCGCTGATCGTGGTGGTGATCGACGAACTCGCCGACCTCATGATGGTGGTCGGCAAGAAGGTCGAGGAACTCATCGCGCGCCTCGCGCAGAAGGCACGCGCGGCCGGCGTTCACCTGATCCTCGCCACGCAACGACCGTCGGTCGACGTGATCACCGGCCTGATCAAGGCCAACATCCCGACGCGCATCGCGTTCCAGGTGTCGAGCAAGATCGACTCGCGCACGATCCTCGACCAGATGGGCGCGGAAGCGCTGCTCGGCCAGGGCGACATGCTCTACCTGCCGCCGGGCACCGGCTATCCGCTGCGCGTGCACGGCGCGTTCGTGTCCGACGATGAAGTGCATCGGGTCGTCGACTACCTGAAGAAGCTCGGGGCGCCGCAGTACGACCCGGCGGTGCTGGCCGGTGATTCGCTGGAGGAGGGCACGGGTGGCGACGGCGTGGCCGCGGCAGCCGATGCCGAGACCGACGCGCTGTACGACGAAGCGGTGGCGATCGTGCTGAAGACGCGCCGCCCGTCGATCTCGCTGGTGCAGCGGCACCTGCGCATCGGCTACAACCGCTCCGCGCGGCTGATCGAGCAGATGGAGCGTGCCGGGCTGGTGTCGGCGATGCAGTCCAACGGCAACCGGGAGGTGCTCGTCCCGGCCGCGGGCGGCGAGCGGTGAACGCCGGGCCGTGCCGGGCACCGGATCGCGTCCTTCCGGTCGGTCTTGCCATCGGCCTGTGCGCCGCCGTGCTGGTCTTCCTGCCGGCTGCACCGGCCACGGGGGCACAGCCGGCCAGTGTTTCCGCTGCGGCTCCTGCCGCGCCACGCGGCGGCCCCGGCAGTGATGCCCAGCCGCTGACCGCCCAGCCACTGCCGCCGGCGGCCTCCGGCAGCGGCCGCGGCAACGAGGTGTTCCGCTCGGTCGACGATAACGGCACCCCGTCGTTCAGCCAGGTGCCACCGTCGGGCCGT
>JAIENF010000490.1 GCA_019751575.1 Burkholderiales bacterium | reverse complement strand
CGCTGCAGTCGGCGGTCATCTCGTCCTGGTCGCTGCCAGAGGCCCGGTCGGCGATCGAGGCGCAGGCGCTCGACGTGCTGGTCTACCCCGAGATCGGGATGGACCCGTTCACCTACCTGCTGAGCTTTTCCCGGCTTGCGCGGGTGCAGTGCGTGCTGCACGGTCATTCGGTCACGACGGGAGTCCCGTCCATCGACTGGTTCGTTTCCAGCGGACTGATCGAGCCGCCCGACGCGCAGGCGCAGTTCAGCGAGCGACTCGCCCTGTTGCCCGCGTTGCCCATGGTCCTGCAGCCGCTCGGGGCGCTGCCAGCGCCACTCGATCGCGAGGGGCTCGGCGTGCCTGCGGGTTCCTGCCTGTACCTGTGCCCGATGAAGCTGCAGAAGGTTCACCCCGAGATGGACGCCGCGGTGGCCGGGATCCTTCGTTCCGATCCGGCCGCGCGGGTCGCCTTCGTGCGCGATGCCACGCATCCGAACTGGCACGCCATCGTCTCTCGGCGGATGCAGGCAGCGATGCCGGACGTGTTCGACCGTGTCGTGTTCGTGCCCTGGATGAGCGAGCAGGCGGCGTTCATCGCACTGGTGCGCGCCGCGGACGTGATCCTCGATTCGTTCCATCACGGCGGGGCGACCACCTCACATCTGTGCCTGGCCAGCGGTCGCGCGGTGGTGGCCTGGCGATCGGGCAGCAGCCGGGCCGGCTTCATCGAGGGCTATTTCCGCCTGCTCGACGTGTCCGGATGCCTTGCGGACACGCCTGCCGAGTATGTCCGCATCGCCGTTCGACTGGGCAAGGATGCCGTCCTGCGCAAGGGGGTCGAAGCGGCGATCGGCAAGGGGCTTTCCCGGCTCCACCAGGCCGCCGACGTGTGCGCTGCCTACGCCGGCTTCCTGCTCGAAGTGGGGGCGGCTGCGCCTGCGGCGAGTTGCGGCGAGCAGTACCGACAGATGTACACGGCCCTCGACTGGAGCGTCCACGCCGGTGGGCTGCACGAGGTGGTAGAGCCGGCACGGAGCGTGTCGGTGTGGCCGCCCAGGGTGGCCGGCACGCCCGCGGTCGAGCCTGCCGAGCGGGTCGAACTGCCGCCGGTGTATTTCGCCCTGCTCGAGGATGTCCTGGTGATCGGTGGCGAGAGTTGCGTGCTGCCCGGGGGCGGCGAGGCGGTGATCGATGAAGTTGGTGCCCGTGACGCCGCTGGCCGTACCCGGCTGGACAACGTGGCCTACGCGGCCCGTGCCGGCGCGCGCGTGGCCTTGCGTCCGCCCCGTGCGCCGGCCCGTTCGCTCGACGAAGCCATCTGGCTGTGCGGGCGTGCTTCTGGAAACTACTACCACTGGTTGACGGAGTACCTGCCCCGGCTGGCCACGCTTGCCCATTGCGGCACGCGTGCAGGGTGGCCTGTGCTGATCGACGCCGGGCTGCATCCGAACCTCCTGGCCGCGCTGCGGCGCTGCCTGTCGCCAGGCCAGGCGCTGGTGGAGGTTGCTGCAGGCGAGCGGGTCAGGGTGTCGCGCCTGCTCGTGCTGGGGCCGCGCGCGTGGATGCCGATCGACCTGCGGCCGGGCGTGGCCGCGGGTGCCGAAGACATCCTCTTCTCGCCGGACGTCGCTCGGTTCGTCCGGCAACGACTGGGCGTCGACACGGTGCGCACGGCCTGTCGGCGGCTTTTCCTGCGGCGCGGGTCCGCCTCCCATCGGAGCCTGCTCAACGAGGCCGAGATCGAGCGCGCAATGGTGGCGCGGGGATTCGAGGTGGTCTGTCCCGAGAGCCTGTCCCTCGACCAGCAGGTGGCGCTGTTCGCCGAAGCGTCCATCGTTGTCGGTGCGACGGGGGCGGCCTTCGTGAACATCATGCTGGCGCCGCCCGGCTGCCGCGCGCTCGTCTTCTACTACGCGGGCGCGCCGATGCAGTACATGTCCAGTCTCGCGCAGGTGCTGGATGTCGACTTGCGCTACGTGCACGGGGAACCGGTCGATGGGTCGTATCCAGTCGCCTACCAGCGCGACTTCACCGTGGATCTCGCGGCGGTCGAGAGGGGGCTGGATGAACTGGTTGCCGGCACGCCCCGCTGGCGCCAGGGCGGGGAAGCCTGATGGCCCCCGCACGCAGGCCGCTGCTTGCCCTCTGTGGCAAGGGCTGGATCGCAGTCGAGGCACTCGAATGGGCGGCCATGGTGCTGCCGGTGCTGGCGCCGGCGTGGCGGATGGCCGGGTTGCCGGTGGCATCCGATGCGGGCGCCGACACCTGGGAGCCTTCGTTTCGCGGGTGCTGCGTGGCGCGCGGAGTGCCGGTGGCCGAATCGGTGGGCGCGCTCGGGTTGCAGCCGGGCGACGTGCTGGTCAGCCTGCAGTACGACCGCATCATCCCGATCGACGCGGTCTCCGGTGTACGCGCGTTCAACCTGCACTTCTCGCTGCTGCCTGCGCATCGCGGCTGCTACCCGGCCGTATGGCCCCTGCGTGATGGCGACGCCCAGGCCGGCGTCACGCTGCACGTGCTTGCGGCCGGCATCGACGAGGGGCCGATCGTCGACCAGCTCGCGTTCGATGTGCCGGCGCATGCGACTGCCTTCGACCTTTACCGCCTCCTGCATCGGCAGGCCGCCCGGGTGTTCGAGCGTGCGTTGCAGTCGATGCTCGACGGCACCGCGACCGGCCGGCCCCAAGGCCCCGCGACAGGCCCCTACCATGATCGTCGTTCGATCGATTTCGCCCAGTGCGAACTGCGTGATCCGGCGGCGCGCACCGTGGCCGAATGCGACCGGTTCCTGCGCTCGCTGATCTTCCCGCCGCGCCAGCTGCCTCGATTCGAGGGCCGCGAGGTGCTCGGCTGTGAGCCAGTCCCCTGGAAGATGGACGCCGCTGCGCTCGCCGCGCTGCCGGCGCGCATCGATGTATCCGCAGACAGCAGCCTCGTGCGGTGTCGAGACGGCCTGCTGCGTATCCGCTTCAATCACTGACCCGAGACCGGACAAGGAGCAGTCATGGGAATCGAGCAATGCCGCTTCATAGAACTGCCCATCGTGCATGACCCCCGTGGAAACCTGACCTTCGTCGAGGGTAGCCGGCACATTCCTTTCGACATCAAGCGCGTCTATTACCTGTACGACGTGCCGGGTGGCGCGACCCGTGCCGGGCACGGTCATCGCAAGCTGGAGCAACTGGTGATCGCGATGTCCGGCAGCTTCGACGTCGTGCTGGAAGACGGTCATCGCCAGCGCCGATACCACATGAACCGATCGTTCTACGGACTCTACGTGTCGCCGATGATGTGGCGGGTCATCGACAACTTCTCGTCGGGCTCGGTCTGCATGGTGCTTGCCTCGGAAGTCTACGACGAGGCTGACTACTATCGGGACCATGAAGAGTTCCTGGCCGATGCGCGCCGGCTGAACAAGCCCGCGGGCGCGGCTGCCGGGGGAGCCTGAGCGTGATCTCCGGTGCGCGTGTGCCGTTCCTCGACCTGGCTGCCCAGCACGCGGGCATCCGCGCCGAGATCGACTCGGCCCTGGCCAGCGTCCTCGATGCCGGGCAGTTCGTGCTCGGGGACCAGTCCGATGCGTTCGAGCGGGAGTTCGCCGCCTTCTGCGGGGCGCGTCACGCGGTCGGCGTCGGCAATGGCATGGACGCCCTGGTCCTGATCCTGCGTGCCATGGACATCGGGCCGGGCGACGAGGTGATCGTGCCCGGGATGACGTTCATAGCGTCCTGGCTGGCGGTGTCGGTGACGGGCGCCCGGCCGGTGCCGGTGGAGCCCGTGGCCCGCGGCTTCAACATCGACCCGGCGTCCATCGAGGCAGCGATCACGCCGAGTACCCGCGCCATCATGGTGGTGCACCTTTACGGGGAGCCGGCCGACATGGCGCCAGTGCGCGCGATCGCCGAGCGCCGCGGCCTGCGCGTGATCGAGGACGCCGCCCAGGCCCACGGTGCGACCTACCATGGGCGCCGCACCGGCGCGCTCGGGGATGCCGCGGGGTTCAGCTTCTACCCGGGGAAGAACCTGGGCGCGCTGGGCGATGGTGGCGCCGTCGTCACCGACGATGACCGGTTGGCTGCGCGCGTGCGCGCGCTGCGCAACTACGGCTCGGCGCGCAAGTACGAGCATGTCGAGCAGGGCGTCAACAGTCGGCTCGACGAACTGCAGGCGGCAGTGCTCCGGGTGAAGCTGCGCCACCTCGAAGCCTGGAACGCTCGTCGGCGCGAGGTCGCCGCCTTGTACGGGCGGTGCCTGTCCGGCAGCGGGCTGCTGCTGCCAGAACCAGCGCCGGGCTGCGTGTCTGCCTGGCATCTCTATGTCGTGCGCGCGAAGGAACGGGATGCGCTTCGCGTCCGGCTGGACGCGGCAGGCGTCGACACCGTGATCCATTACCCGACGCCGCCACACCGCCAGCCGGCCTATGCGGGCCAGGCGGCAGGTGGGGTGAGCCTGCCGCGCACGGAGCAGTTGCATCGCGAAGTGCTGAGCCTTCCGATGGGGCCGACGATGTCCGATGCGGACGTGGAGCACGTGTCGGCTGTCCTGCGCGCCTGCATCTGAGGCATTGTGCACGCCAGCGGTCGAGGCTGGCCGCAAGGTCCTAAAGTTTGTCCGTGCAGTGCCGTAACACTGTCGGACCAGCGGC
>JAIENF010000720.1 GCA_019751575.1 Burkholderiales bacterium | reverse complement strand
ATTGAACGGATCGGCACCGTCGCGGAAGGTCAACGTGACCAGCGACAGGCCGAACAGGCTCTGCGAGCGGATCAGCGTCATGCCCGGCGTGCCGTTGAGCACCCGCTCGACCGGCACCGTGATCAGGCGCTCGATCTCGGGCGCGGCATAGCCCGACATCTGGGTGATCACCGTCACCTGTGCATTGGTGACGTCGGGAAAGGCCTCGATCGGCGTGTCGAGATAGGCGCGCACGCCGAACGCCGCAATCACTGCAGTGAAGAACACCGCGGCGATGCGCCGGTGTACGCAGGCCTCGATCAGGAACTTCAGCATGTCGGCCTCAGAGCAGCAGTTCGGCTTCGCCGTCGAGGAGCAACGCGCCCTTGACCACGATCCGCTCTCCCGCAGACAACCCTTCGAGGATCGCGACCCTGCCGCCGGACGAACGCCCGGTACGCACTTCCCGCACCTCGAACTTGCCGTCCGCCCGCTGCAGGTAGACCACGCGCCGGTGGCCATCCTTGATCAGGACCGCCGAGACCGGCACCGACAGGCCCTCGCGCGAACCGGCGAAGCGGACCTCGGTCAGCATGCCGGGCGTCAGGCGCGCAGGCGGCACCTTGAGCGAGATGTAGACCGGCAGGCGCCGGCTGGCGGCATCGACCGCCGAACCGATGCCATCCACCGTGCCCTCGAGCGTGGCATCGAGCGCCGGCACCCGCACCCGGACCTGCTGCCCCGGGGCGACGCGTGCGACCTCGGGCTCGGGCACCTCCGCCACCACCCAGACCCGGCCCGGATCGGCGATTTCGACCAGCGGCTCGCCACCGGGTTCGGCGATCGCCCCCGCAGAGGCGCGCACCGAGACCACCACGCCCGCCGCCGGCGCGCGCAGGATCACCTCGCCGCCCTGCCCGCCACCGGCGAATGCGATCGCCCGGCGGGTGCGTTCGAGTTCCGCGCGTGCCTCCTTCGACCGGGTCTCGGCTTCGACGCGTTCGACCTCGAGGCCGACGCCGCGCGCCATCATCTCGGTCTGCCGCCGCAACTGGTCCTCGGCCGCGCCGGACCGCGCGACGGCCTGTTCGAGCTGGGAACGTGCCGCCGACGCATCGGCGCTCTGCAGCACCACCAGCGGCGCACCGGCGCGCACGCGCTCTCCGGGACGAACCGTCACCGACATGATGCGCCCGGAGAACGGCGCCCCCAGGCTCGACAGTGCCTGCGGGCGATATGCGACCCGGCCCGGGATGGCGGCCGATGGCGCGTCGCCGCCGCCGCCGACCTCTTCGATCTTCAGGAAGCCGACCTGCTCCGGGGTCAGGGCCGTTGCCTGGCGGTCGCGCACCGGCACCGGAATCTTCGCGACCGGTGCCTCGCTGCAGCCGGTGGCGAGGAGCATCGCCGCAATGGCTGCCACCAGCATCGGGCGGCAGCGGGACGTGCACCGGTGGCGACCGGCCG
The DNA here is from genome assembly GCA_019751575.1 of Burkholderiales bacterium. GTDB lineage: Bacteria > Pseudomonadota > Gammaproteobacteria > Burkholderiales > CAIKXV01 > CAIKXV01. The sequence continues at coordinate 3,179 of JAIENF010000720.1, read as the reverse complement.
TGGCGCGTGCCCGTTGCGCCTTGCGGCTCTGGATCGGCGACATCGTTCTATGGGGTCCGGGCAGTGTCCGGGCGGCTGGGCCTGGACGGCAATCAGGAATGGGAGCCCAGATATACAGGCAGCGCCTTTCGCCAAGCTTGCAGCCTGCTCAGACCAGGACATGCAGCCTGCAGCGGCCGCCGGACATCAACCTCGGTGTGGACGATCGAGGTCGGCGACTTCGCCGACGGTGACCGGCAGTACCGGCGCCCGCACCCGGTAGCACCCTACGTCCGACGGCGACCGGCGCTGGGTCGCGGCGATCAGCTCGGTGACGGTGAGCCCGCACAGCCGTCCCTGGCAGGGTCCCATGCCGCAGCGGCTGAACGCCTTCATCTGGTTCGGACCGTGGACGCCGGTCACCGCCAGCCGGCGCAGCGCGCCCGCGGTCACTTCTTCGCAGCGGCAGACGACGGTGTCGTCGTCCACCGGCACCCGCATCGCGGGCGGCGGCAGGTACAGGCGGTCGAGGAACGGACGCACGCTCCAGTGCGCCTTGAGCGCGCGGCGTGCCAGCCAGGCCCGGCGGTCGCGCTCGGCGGTATCGATGCGCCGCTGCTGCCAGGCCACGGAAAGGCCGGACAGTTCGCCGGCACAGAGCGCCGCCTCCGCGCCGCCGATGCCGGCGCTGTCGCCGGCCACCAGGATGCCGGCCAGCGTCGAGTTGCCCCAGGCATCCACCACTGGCCGGAAGCAGCGCTGCGCGGCATCCCAGTAATGCTCGAGGCCGAGCGACTGCCAGAGGTTCGCATTGGGTACGACACCCTGGTGCAGCAGCACGGTCTGCGCGGCGATGCGGTGCTCGCGGCCGGCGCTGCGGAACACCACCGCTTCGGCCCGCGCGCTGCCTTCGATGCGCAGGTCGGTCGCCGCGGCATGACGGGGTACGCCCGACCGGCGCAGCGCGCCGATCAGCGACAGTCCCTTGGACAGGTAGCCGGGCGCCAGCAACGCCGGCCATAGACGACCGGCGGCGCGCAGGTAGTTGCCGGCGGGCACCGTACCGACCACCGCGGCCGGCCGGACCCCGGCGCGCAGCAGTTGCACCGCGAGCAGCAGCACCAGTGGACCCGACCCCACCAGCACCACCTGCGGAGCGGGCACCATCGCCGAGGTCTTCAGCATCACCTGGGCTGCACCGCAGGTAAGCACGCCGGGCAGCGTCCAGCCCGGCACCGGCATCGGACGCTCGTAGGCACCGGTCGCCACCAGCACATGGCGCGCGGCGATGTGATGCGCGCCGCGGGCATCGGTGTAGTAGAGGTGCCGGTCGGCGCCGGTGCGCCGGCGTTCCACATGCACCTCGTCGTCGTCGGGCCCGGTATCCAGCGCGCTGCCACTGGGCAGGACCAGCGAAGCCGGAGGCTGCAGGGCCTCGGTCGGCAGGGCATCCGGCGTGGCGATCTCGACCTGCCAGACGCGGGCACCGGGCCGATACTCCGCGCCGCAGTTGCGGAACTTCTGGGCGAAGGCGAATCCGTCCGCATACTCGGCACCGAACACGAACAGGTCCTGCGGCCGGCGCGTGGTGACCGCTTCGACATTGCGCCAGACCTGGCCTCCGGGTGCGGACTGTTCGTCCAGCACCACGGTGCGCAGCCGGTGCCGCCTCGCCTCGAGCGCCGCGGCCATGCCGGCGGGACCGGCACCGATGATGGCGAGGTCGAAGCGCTCCACCGTCATCGTCCGGGCTTCGCGCCGGCGGCGGCGTGACCATCCTGGCAGCGCACGTCCATGCCCGCCTCAGCGACGACCATGCAGGCCTGCCGGTTGGGCAGGCCATCGATCTCCACCAGGCATTCGAAGCACACGCCCATCATGCAGTAGGGTGCGCGCGCGCTGCCGGAAAGCCCCGTGAGGCGCGCGATCGATCCACGCTGCAGCAGCGCGGCGGCGACCGACGACCCCGATGGCACGGTGCACGGCTCGCCGTCGACCGACAGCGTTATCCCCGAAGGGTGCACTTCGGCAGGATCGTCACGCAGGCAGCGGAACATGCGCCTCCTTACCGGCCACTGCAGGCCACGCGCCGGCGACCGGGTCCGCGAACCGTCGGGCGGAACAATGCGCATACTGCGAAGGCAGGCTGCCCCGGGCAATCGCTGCGGCCACGCCATTCACATGGGTGGCCGCCAGCGTGACGCCGCTGTGGCACGACACCACCCAGGCACCGGGAAACGAATCCGATGCCTCGTACACGGGAAGGCCGTCAGGCGTCATCACCCGCAGTGCCGCCCAGCTGCGCACGATGCGCAGCCCGCCGATGACCGGGAAGGTCTCGACCGCGCGCCGGGCGATCGCACCGGCATTGCCGAACGTCACGCGGTCGTCGAATCCGGCCTCTTCCTGCGACGACCCGAGCAGCAGCCCGCCCTCGTCGGTCTGCCGGATGTCGGCCGTGGGAAACGGCAGCAACGGCCGCACCTTCTCGGTGACCAGCACCTGTCCGCGGACGGGACGTACCGGGCAATGCACGCCGACCATCGGTGCGAGCCGCTGGTTGCCCAGGCCCGCGGTGAGCACGACCTGCGGGGACCAGGCGCTGCCCCAGGCGGTGCGCACCTCGAACCCGTCGCCGCCGGCCACCGGCTCGACCGCCTCCACCGGCGCACCGAAACGATGGGTGGCACCGAGCGCGATGGCCGACGCGTAAAGCGCGCGAAACAGGCGCAGCGGGTTCACCTGGCCATCGTAGGGGGTGTACGAAGCGCCGACCACCTTGCGCCCGAGCGCCAGGGCGGCGGGCAACCGGCGCTCGAGGCTGCCGCGCTCGAGCATCTCGAACTCGAAGCCGAAGTCTCCCGCCTCCGACTGGATGCGGCGCATCAGCCGGGCACGCGCATCGAACGCCGCCTCATCGAAGCAGAACGAGAAGCCGCCCGGCTGCTGCAGGCTGGCGTCGATGCCGCAGGCATCGTGCAGGCCCCGCGCCAGGTCGTCCCATTGCAGCGCGGATTCGCGGGTGAGCCGGTGGTAGTCGGGCACGCCCGCGCCCTTGTCCTGCACCCACACCTGGCCGAAATTGCCGCGTGCCGCCCGCAGTGCGGTGTCGCCCTCGTCGTGCACCACCACGCGCCGGCCCTGCCGGACCAGCCCGTAGGCGATCGACCAGCCGACCAGGCCGCCGCCGATGATGGCGA
>JAIENF010000729.1 GCA_019751575.1 Burkholderiales bacterium | reverse complement strand
CGAGGACTGCGCCGCGCCTTGGACGCTGGAAGGCCTGGCCGCGCGCGCCGGCCTGTCGCGCACCGTGCTCGCCGAGCGATTCCGCAGCGCGATGGGCGAGACGCCGCTCGCCTACCTGCGCACGGTGCGCATGCAGAAGGCCGTACGCCTGCTGTCGGAGACCTCGCGCACGCTCGAGCAGGTCGCGCGCGAGGTCGGCTACCAGGATGCGTTCGGTTTCTCGCGCGCCTTCAAGCGCAGCACGGGCCTCGCGCCGCGCGCGTTCCGGCAGCGCGACCAGCGCGACCGGGCGGACCCGATGCGCCTCGATGCCGGACTGCGCGAAGGGTTTGCCTGACGCGCCGGCCGCGGAAGCGGATCACTCCGCCTTGGCGCCCGTCGCCTTCACCACCTTCGCCCACTTGTCGATCTCGCTGCGCACGAAGGCGGCGAACTCGGCCACGGTGCCGCCCATCAGCTCGAAGCCCTGGGTCATCAGGCTCTCGCGTACGGCAGGGATGGCCAGTGCCTTGTTCGCCTCCGCATTCATCCGGTCGATCACGGCCGAAGGCGTGCCGGCCGGCGAAAACAGACCGAACCACGCGATCACCTCGTACCCCGGCAGCCCGGACTCGGCGATCGTCGGCAGCTCGGGCCAGAACGACAGGCGCTTCGGCGTGGTCACGCCGAGGATGCGCACCTTGCCCGCCTTGGCCAGGCCCATCGCGTTCGGGATGTTCGGGAACATCAGGGCCACCTCGCCCGACACCACCGCACCGACGGCCTGCGGGGAGCCCTTGAAGGGAATGTGGCTCATCTTCGTGCCTGACATCATCCCGAACAGCTCGCCGCCCATGTGGTGCGACGTGCCGTTTCCACCGGACGCGTAGGTGAGTTCGCCCGGCCGCTTGCGCGCGAGCGCGATCAGGTCCTTCACCGACTTCACCGGCAGCGAAGTCGAGGCGATCAGCACGTTCGGGCTCGAGGCCAGGCTGACCACCGGCGCGAAATCCTTCAGCGCGTCGTACGGTATCTTCGTCATCAGCGCCGGGTTGATGCCGTGCGAGGCGATCGACCCGACCAGCATCGTGTAGCCATCGGGCGGCGCGCGCATCACGAACTCGGCGGCGACGACCCCGCCACCGCCGACCCGGTTCTCGACCACCACCGGCTGGCCAAGCGCCTTGGAGATCGGCTCGCCGCTCAGGCGCGCGACGATGTCGGACGCCGACCCGGGCGCGAGCGTGACGATGAACCGGATCGGCTTCGCCGGCCAGGCTTGCGCGAGGGCGGGGGCGGCTGCGAACAGTGCCGTTGCCGACAGGGCGGCTGCGAGCACCGCCGGCAAGGGTGCCGCAGGGAAATCGAATGACGAACGATGCATGGTGTCTCCCATGGGATCAATGAACCTTCAGCGAACCTTCGCGTGGCCGAGCAGCCCGGCCATCCCGATCATCATCTCGCCGAGGTCCTTCAGCGCATTGGTGCGCGGCTGGGCGGCGGTGTGCGGGGTGATGGTGACGTTCGGATACGCGAGCATCGGGTCGTCTGCCGCACCCGGCTCGTCGTACGGCGTGTCGAGCCCGAAGCCGCCGAGATGGCCGGAGGCCAGCGCATCGAGCACGGCGGCGCGCTCGATCAGGTCGGAGCGGGACGAGTTGACCAGGATGCAGCCCGGCTTCATCTGCGCGATGCGGCCGCGGTCGAGGATGTGGCGCGTCGAGGCGTTGCCCGGGAGCTGCACGCTGACGAAGTCGCTCTGCGCGAGCATTGCTTCGATCGGCGCGTACTCGGCGCCGTACACCGCCGCCTCGGCTGCGGGGACCGGCGTGCGCTGCCAGTAGAGCACGCGCATGCCGAGCGCGGCGGCGCGGATCGACAGCTCGCGCCCGATCTCGCCGAAGCCGACGATGCCGAGCGTGGACTCGTAGAGCATGCGGATGCCCGGGATACGCGCCCAGTTCGAGTTGCCGGTGTGGCGGCGGTCGTACATCTTCGGCTGGTAGCCGGCCGCCTGCAGCTGCTCCATGCTGAGCAGGCCATGGGTGATGTGCAGCTTCTTCGCGATGTCGAGCATCAGCGCGATCGAATGCTCGGCGCAGGCGATGTTCGAGCGGCGGCGCTGGGTGGCGACCGGGATGCCCCGCTCGCGGCAGGCCGCGGCATCGATCGCGCGGGTGATCATCCCGTACTTCTGCACCAGCTTCAGGTCCTTGCCCGCAGCCAGTTCTTCCGGGCCGACGGCGAGCGATTCGGTGACGATGGCCTCGGCACCGGGCAGCTTCGCGCGCAGGTCTTCCTGGGTCTTCGCCGTCACCACGGTGGCCGGATACATCGTGCCGACCTTCGAGCGGACATCCTCGCACCAGGCGGGGAAGTCTGCGGTGTGCGCGAAGAAGTCGATGAATGCGTCGGTGCGTTCCTTCGTCGCGGTCGGATCGAGCACGACCTGCAGGATGCGCGGGAACGGATCGTCCTCGACGACGATCAGCGGCTGGCGGGACTCGGCCATGGCGTGGGTCAACCTTTCTTCGGCGGCAGGGTTTCGAGATCGGCCTCGAGCGCGGTGAGCACCCGGGTCAGCATGTTGTAGGCGGCGACCAGCATCGTCAGTTCGACGATCTCCCGTTCGTCGAAGTGCGGCTTGAGCGCCGCGAACACCGGTTCGGGCACGGTGACCGTGCGCGTCATCGCGTCCATGTAGGCGAGTGCCGCGCGCAGCCGCGGCTCGAACAGCGCCGCCTCGGGCGAACCCGCGTCGTCCCAGCGCGCATCGAGGTTGCCGACCGCGGCGACCTGCGCCGGGGTGAAGCCTTCCTCCGGCGCATAGACGCCCGCGTGGACGCGGCGGACATACTCGCAGCCGGTGACCACCGCCACGCGGAGGATCACCAGTTCGCGCAGGAAGCCGTCGAGCTCCGTCTCCCAGCGCAGCGAGGAGTTCTGCTCGTACCAGGCCATCGCCGCCGCCGGGCTGTGCAGCATCAGGCGGTAGATCATCGACAGCGTGCCACGGCGCCCGCCACGGATCTTCGTGATCTGCGCGGCGAGTTCGGGATGTTCTTGCTCTTCGATCAGGCTGACCCGGGCCATGGCTGTCTCTGCGGGCGGGAAGGTTCGCTATTATGCCGGTCGATTCCGTCCAACAGAGAGCCCCAGACCATGAAACCCTGCCGCGGTCCCGACGACCATCCGACCCGCCCGCTGCAACCGATGCCGGCGGGCGCCTGCGACAGCCACTGCCATGTGTTCGGCCCGTACGACCGGTTCCCGCTGTCGCCCGCGCGCAGCTTCACGCCGCCCGAGATTTCCTTCGAGCGACTGCGCGGGCTGCACGACTTCCTCGGCATCGAACGCTCGGTTCTGGTGCAGGCGAGCTGCCACGGCAGCGACAACGGTGCGATGCTCGACGCGATCGCGCGCAGTGGCGGCCGCTACCGCGGCATCGCGATCATCGCCCCGGAGACGACCGACGCCGAACTCGCCGCGCTGCATGCCGGCGGCATCCGCGGCGTGCGCTTCAACTTCGTCGCGCACCTCGGCGGTGCGCCCGACATGGGCTTCTTCTGGAAGACGCTCGAACGCATCGCCCCGCTCGGCTGGCATGTGCAGATCCATCTCGATGCGGTCGACATCCCGAAGCATGCCGACCTGTTCGCGAAGATCGCGATCCCGTTCGTCATCGACCACATGGGACGGGTGAAGGCCTCCGATGGCGTCGACCATCCGGTGTTCAGCCAGCTCGCCGGCCTGCTCGCCACCAACCCGCTGGCCTGGGTGAAGGTATCGGGCTCCGAGCGCGTATCGACCGCGGGACTGCCGTTCCACGATGCGACGCCGTTCGTGCGGGCGCTGTACTCCGCCGCACCGGAGCGCACCCTGTGGGGCACCGACTTCCCGCATCCGAACCTCGCCGGCGACATGCCGAACGACGGCGGGCTGGTCGACCTGTTCATGCACAACTTCCCGGACCCGGCGGACCGGCAGCGCATCCTGGTCGAGAACCCGGCGCGCCTGTACTGGGCCGACTGACCGCCGCGTTTCAGCCGGCTGCGAGCATCGGCTGCAGGAAGGTCCAGCCGAGGCCCGCCAGCCCGCAACCCGCGAGCACCCGCATGACCTCCGCCTTGTAGCGGAACAGCGCGATGAACGCCGCCACGCCGATCACCAGGGCCGCCCATTCGAACCGCCCGGAAAACGGGGCGGCTGCCGAGGCCGTCGGCCACAGCACATGCCATGCGAAGAACAGCGCGAGGTTGAGGATCACGCCGACCACCGCCGCGGTGATCCCGGTCAGCGGCGCGGTGAAGTTCAGGTTGCCGTGGGTGGACTCGACCAGCGGACCTCCGCCGAGGATGAAGACGAAGCTCGGCAGGAAGGTGAACCAGGTGACCACCACCGCCGCGACGGCGCCGGACAGGAACAGCATGTCGGGACCGAAGATCTCCTTCGTCCAGCCGCCGATGAAGCCGACGAACGCAACCACGATGATCAGCGGACCGGGCGTGCTCTCGCCGAGCGCCAGTCCATCGATCATCTGCGTGGCGGTGAGCCACTCGAAGTGGACCACGGCGCCCTGGTACACGTACGGCAGCACCGCATAGGCGCCGCCGAACGTGAGCAGTGCCGCCTT
>JAIENF010000513.1 GCA_019751575.1 Burkholderiales bacterium | reverse complement strand
GACCGGTGCTTAACCAACTCTGCACCGCCTGTCGCGAGACACCGCAGGCGCGTGCAAGCCCGGCCGCTGTGAGCGGCGGGGTACTGGTGGCCATCGCGTGCCGGATACGCCTGCTCAGTTCGGTGGAATCCATCATTTTAGTGCCCCCGGGCGAATGAACAGATCCTCACGTGCGGGAATCAGCACACGCCGGACGAAATTCAGGTCCCGCTGGCGCACTCCCCCACCGGCACGACCGATGGCTATATCCGCCAGCACGAGGTGCGGCGGTCGGTGGTCGAGGTGAGGATTCCGCCGAAGGTGTAGACAGAGGTGTAGACAGCGCCCAATCCTTGAGCAGTGAGCCGCCGCTAAGTATCTGACTAATTGGTCGGGGCGAAAGGATTCGAACCTTCGACCCCCTGCACCCCATGCAGGTGCGCTACCAGGCTGCGCCACGCCCCGACCGAACCGCGAGTATACCAGCGAGGGCCGAGTCCTCGCCTGCCGGCTGCTGCGAAAAACCTACTTGAGCAGCGCTGCGATCGCTTCGAGCTCACTGCGCAGGTCAGCGAGGTCGACGCCGCCCACTCCGACGGCGGCGGCCGACTCGGACGGATCCATCGCGAGGTCGGCATCGTCCGCGCTGCTGTCCAGACGGTTGCGGGCCCCACTGATCGTGAACCCCTGCTCGTAGAGCAGTTCACGGATGCGCCGGATCAGCAGCACCTCATGGTGCTGGTAATAGCGCCGGTTGCCGCGCCGCTTGACCGGCTTCAGCTGGGTGAACTCCTGCTCCCAGTAACGCAGCACATGCGACTTCACCCCGCACAACTCGCTCACTTCACCGATGGTGAAGTAACGCTTGGCCGGGATCGGGGGCAGCGCGACCTTCGCGCGAGTTTCGCTAGCTCGACTGTCGTCCGCCATCGTAGGCCTGGTCGACCATCGCCTTCAGCTTCTGGCTGGCGTGGAAGGTGACCACGCGACGGGCGGTGATGGGGATTTCTTCCCCGGTCTTCGGATTACGACCGGGACGTTGCGGCTTGTCGCGCAGGTGGAAGTTGCCGAATCCGGACAGCTTGACCCCTTCGCCCTTCTGGAGGGCTGTGCGCACCTCTTCGAAGAACGATTCGACCATGTCCTTCGCCTCGCGCTTGTTCAGCCCGACGCGTTCGAATAGCATTTCGGCGAGTTCGGCCTTGGTGAGCGTCTTCCGCTCATCGGGGCCGCTCGAAACCGTGGGTTCGTTATTGGCGGAGTCTTCCATCGTGCCGGGTCGCAATGATTTCCACCAATCGAGCGATGCTCGAATCTACTTCACCATCGGTAAGAGTCTTTCGAGTATCTTGCAGTAACACTCGGAAAGCAAGGCTTTTTTTCCCACTCTCGATGCCACTTCCTGCATACGAATCGAAGATCTCGAAGCCTTCGACATACGGCGGCGGGTCGGACATCACGCTGTCGACCAGGTCCTGGGCCCGCACGGCCCGGTCGACCACGAAAGCGAGGTCGCGGCGCACCGGCGGGAAGCGGGACACGTCCGACGCGGTCGGCAGGATGCCTTCGGCCACGGCCGCCCATTCGATCTCGAACAGCGCCGTCGCAGCCGGCAGTTCATACTGCTGCTGCCAGCGCGGATGCAGTTCGCCGATCCAGCCGATCGCCCGTCCGTCGAGCAATACGCGCGCGGAGCGGCCGGGATGCAGGGCAGGATGCGCCGCCCGTTCAAAGCGCGCGATGCGCGGGGCGAGGATGGCCTCGAGGTCTGCCTTGATGTCGTAGAAGTCGACCGGCCGCGGCTTCACTCCCCACTGCTCCGGATCGACGTCGCCGTGGGCGATGGCGGCGATCCGTATCGGCTGGTCGATGCCGGCCACCGACAGCGGGCCATCGGCCACCGCCGGGTCGCGCCGGAACACGCGGCCGAGCTCGAACAGGCGGACCCGGGCCTGGCGCCGGTTCACGTTGTGGCGGACGTTGGCGACGAGGCCGCCGATCAGGGTCGAACGCATCACCGCCAGCTGGCTGGCGATCGGATTGACGAGTGCGATCGGTGCCGGCGCATCGGTGCCCGCACCGGCGAAGTCGGCCTCCCAGCGCGAATCGACGAACCCGAAGTTGAGCGCCTCGAAATAATCGCGCCCCGCCAGTGCCGCGCGCACGGCGTCTGCGCTGCGGCGCGTCTCGGGCAGCACCCGCATCCACGCGACCGAAGCCGGCGGGATCGCCGGCAGGTCGTCATAGCCATGGATACGCACCACTTCCTCGATCAGGTCTTCCTCGATGGACAGGTCGAACCGGTAGGCTGGCGGCGCCACGGTGAACACATCGCCCCCGGCTTCGGTCGAAACGGTCCAGGCGAAGCCCAGTCGATCGAAGATGCGTCCGATCGTCTCGCGCGTGAACGCGATGCCGATCACCCGGTTGCAACGGGCCACGCGCAGCCTGACCGGCGCACGCTCGGGCAGCGCCAGCACCTGGTCGTCGACCGGCCCGGCCGCGCCACCGCAGATCGAGAGGATCAGTGCGGTGATGCGCTCCAGGCAGTCGACCGCCCGCGAGAAGTCGACGCCGCGCTCGAAGCGGTGCCCGGCCTCGGTGGTGAAGTTCAGGCGCCGGGCGCGTCCCGCGATGGCAGCCGGCCACCAGAAGGCGGACTCGACATACACGTTGCGCGTATCGAGCGACACGGCCGTATGGCCGCCGCCCATGATGCCGGCGATCGCTTCCGGCTGGTCGCCGTCGGTGATCACGCCGAAGTCTGCGGCGAGGTCCACCGTGGTGTCGTTGAGCAGCGTCGCCTGTTCGCCGACGCGTGCCCAGCGCACGCCGAGCCGGCCATTGCGGATGCGGTCGAGGTCGAACACATGCGACGGCTGGCCGAGTTCGAGCATCACGTAGTTCGAGATGTCGACCAGTGCCGAGATCGGCCGCTGGCCGGAGCGCTCGAGGCGCTGCTTCATCCAGTCGGGCGTCGCTGCCCTTGCGTCGACGCCCCGGATCACCCGGCCGGCGAAGCGGCCGCAGAGATCATGGGCGGAAGGATCTATCGCGACCGGCAGGCGATCTTCGATCGTCGCCGCGACCGGCGTGCAGGGCGGCAGCGTCAGCGGCGATCCGGTGAGTGCCGCCACCTCGCGCGCGATGCCATGCAGGCTCAGGCAGTCGGCCCGGTTCGGCGTGAGCTTCACCACCAGCTTCATGTCGTCGAGCCCGAGCGCCGCCCGCAACGGCGTTCCCGGCACCAGCGTCGCCGGCAGGTCCATCAGCCCGTCGGCTTCCTCGGACAGCCCGAGTTCGCGGGCCGAACAGAGCATGCCTTCGCTGTCCACCTTGCGCACCGCGGCGCGCTTGATCTCCAGCCCGCCGGGCAATGCGGCACCGACGGTGGCGCAGGCCACGACCATGCCCTCGCGCACGTTGGGCGCACCGCAGACGATCGACAGCGGCGCGGCACCGCCGGCATCGACGGTGCACAGGCGCAGCCGATCGGCGTTCGGGTGCGGCACGACGGCCAGGACCCTGGCCACCACCACGCCGGTGAACGGCGGCGCGACGGGATCACGCTCCTCGATCTCGAGGCCGGACATCGTGAGCAGGTGGGCCAGCGCCTCGCTGTCGATCGCGGGGTCGACGAAGCTGCGCAGCCAGGACTCGGAGAATTGCATGTCGGGGACCGGGGATCAGTACTGGAACTGCTGCAGGAAACGCAGGTCGTTCTCGAAGAACAGGCGAAGGTCGCCGATACCGTAGCGGAGCATGGTCAGCCGCTCGAGGCCGCTGCCGAACGCGAAGCCGACGTAGCGCTCTGGGTCGAGCCCGAAGTTGCGCACCACCGTCGGATGCACCTGCCCTGCGCCGGAGATCTCGAGCCAGCGCCCCTTCAGCGGGCCGCTGTCGAACGCCATGTCGACCTCGGCCGACGGCTCGGTGAACGGGAAATAGGACGGACGGAAACGGACCTTCAGCTGGTCGGTCTCGAAGAACGTCTGCAGGAAGTTCGTGTACACGCCCTTCAGGTGGGCGAAGCTGATGTCCTCGTCGATCCAGAGTCCTTCGACCTGGTTGAACATCGGCGAATGGGTGGCATCGGAATCGACGCGGTAGGTGCGGCCGGGGGCGATCACCTTGATCGGCGGCGTGTGCGTGCGCGCATGGCGCACCTGCATCGGCGAGGTGTGCGTGCGCAGCAGCAGCGGCTTGCCCTCGCTGTCGCGGCCGTCGATGTAGAACGTGTCCTGCATGGAACGCGCCGGATGGTTCTCCGGGTTGTTCAGTGCGGTGAAGTTGTACCAGTCGGTCTCGATCTCGGGACCGTCGGCGATGTCGAAGCCGATCGAGCGGAAGATCGCCTCGACCCGCTGCTGGGTGCGCACCACCGGGTGGATGGCGCCGCGGCCGCGGCCACGTCCGGGCAGCGAGACATCGATCGTCTCCTGCGCCAGCCGCGCCTGGAGCGCCTCGTCGGCGATCGCGCGTCGCCGTTCGTCGAGTGCAGATTCGATCGTGGCCTTGGCGGCATTGATCGCGGCGCCAGCTTCCTTCCGTTCGGACGGATCGAGCTTGCCGAGCGACTTGAGCAGCTCGGTCAGCGAACCCGTCTTGCCGAGGAAACGGGCCTT
>JAIENF010000026.1 GCA_019751575.1 Burkholderiales bacterium | reverse complement strand
ACGGAGAGACGCTCGCCGCGCACTGCCAGCCGGTGCGCGGCCTGCTCGCACACCTTCCCGCCATGCAGGCGGCGCTGCAGTGGCCACTGGCGCGCGGGCGGGTCCGATGGGTCGGCGAGCCGGTGGCGATCGTGGTCGCGGAGAGCCGCGCAATCGCCGAGGACGCGGCGCAGTCGATCGGGTTCGAATGGGCCGACCTGCCGCCGATGGTCGATCCGCGCGCGGCGCTCGAACCCGACGCGCCGCGGCTGCATGCCGAACTGGACAGCAACCTGATGTTCGCGGCGACCGTCGCCACCGCCGAAGTCGAGCAGGCCTTCGCGCAGGCCTCGACGGTGGTCGAGCTCGCGCTGCGCAGCGAGCGGGTGACGGCGATGTCGCTCGAACCGCGCGGCCTGCTCGCGCAATGGGATGCGGCGCAGGGCCGCCTCACGGTGCAGATGGGCACCCAGGTGCCGTGGATGATGCAGGCGGTATTCGCGAACGTGCTCGGCATCGGCAGCGACCAGGTCAGGGTCGTGGCGGCCGACACCGGCGGCTCGTTCGGCTCGAAGATCCACTGCTACGGTGACGAATCGGCGGTCGCCGTGGCGGCGCGGCTCGTCGGCCGTCCGGTCAGGTACGTCGTCGACCGGCTCGAGGCGTTCGTGTCCGACGTCCATGCGCGAGGGCATGAAGCAACCGTGCGCGCAGCCGTCGATGCCGATGGCCTGCTCACGGCGTTCGAGGTCGACGACCTCTGCGGTGCGGGTCCGTTCTCGATCTATCCGCGCGGCAGCGTCAACGAATCGCGCCATGTGCTCGGGCTCACCGGGGCCTGCTATCGCGCCACCGAGTATCGTGCGCGGATCCGCGTTGCCCTGCAGACCAAGGCGATCTACGGGCAGTACCGCGGCGTCGGCCATCCGCTCGCCTGCCTGTTCACCGAGGCCGCGGTCGATGCCGTGGCGCGCAAGCTGGGCGAGGATCCCCTCGCGTTCCGACGGCGCAACCTGGTGCCCGACGATGCCTACCCGCATCGTGCGCCGTCCGGCGCGCGCTTCGAGCGCCTGTCGCTGTGCGCCTGCCTCGACGAACTGGCGCGGCTGATGGACTACGACCGGCTGCGTGCCGACCAGCGCGCACCGACCATCGATCGCGAACGCGGCGTGTACCGCGGCATCGGGCTCGCGGTGTTCGTCGAGAACTCCAACCACTCGTCGTCCAACTACGGCCGGGGTGGCGCGCCGATCGCAAGCCGCGACGGGGCGCTGGCCAGGCTGACCCAGGGCGGTGGCATCCATTGCGCCATCGGGTTGACCGACTCCGGCCAGGGCGTGACCACCGCGATGGCACAGATCGCATCCGATGCCATCGGCGTACCGATGGCCGATGTGCGGGTGGTCATGGGCGACACCGAGCACACGCCGGTCAGCGGCGGCAACTGGGGCTCGCGCGGCACAGGGATCTCCGGCGAAGCGTTGTGGCAGGCCGGCATCGCCCTGCGCGCGCAGCTGGTCGAGGCCGCAGCCGCCCTGCATGCATGCAGCCCCGAGGCACTCGACCTGGTCGACGGCACGTTCCTGCGACGCGATGACCAGGCTCCGGTGTGCACGCTGCAGGCGCTGGCCGAGGCCATCTACTTCCGTCCCGAGCGCTTCCCCCGCGGCTTCCAGCCTGCGCCCGCGGCGCATCACCACTACGCACAGACCGAGTACGACGGCATCTATACCAACGGCGCCAGTGCCAGCTGGGTCGAAGTCGATACCCGCACCGGCTTCGTGAAGGTGCTCGGGCACTGGATCGTCGACGACTGCGGGACGGTGATCAACCCGCTGCTGCTGGACGAACAGCTTCGCGGCGCGGCAGTCCAGGGCATCGGCCAGGCGCTGTACGAGGGTTGCCTGTACGGCACGCAGGGCGAACTGCGCAACGCCACGCTGGCCGACTACCTCGTGCCGATGGCCGCCGAGATGCCGGACATCCATGTCGGCCATGTCACCACGCCCACCGCCACCTCCGCGCTCGGCGCCAAGGGCGGCGCCGAAGCGGGCGTCACCGGCGCATTGGCCTCGGTCGTGAACGCGATCAACGACGCACTGGCACCGCTCGACGCGCGCGTGCTGGAACTGCCCGTCACGCCCGAACGCATACTGCGCGCGATCGGCGCCCTCGACCGCCAGAAATAATCCGGGTCAGAGACGAGTAATAATCCGGGTCAGAGACGAATTACCCGCAGGTAATTCGTCTCTGACCCGGATTACTGGTCTCAGCTCAGGCGGTGACGATGAGCCAGTCGACGGCGACGGCGCCGTCTGCGGTGAGCATGATCGGGTTCAGGTCGAGCTCGGCCAGGCGCGGCCCGGCGGCGGCGGCGAGGCGCGACACGGCGCAGATCAGGTCGACCAGTTTCGCGCGATCGACCGGCGGCTTGCCGCGCACGCCGTCGAGGATGGCCCGGCCGCGCAGGTCGTCGAGCATGCCGGCGGCCTGCGCCGGCGTGACCGGTGCATGGCGGAAGGTGACGTCCTTGATCACCTCGACCAGCACGCCGCCGATGCCGGCCATCACCACCGGACCGAACACCGGATCCTGGCTCACACCGAGCACGAACTCGGCATCCCCGGGGATCATCTTCTGCACGATGATGCCGTCGACCCGCGCATCCGGCAGCTTGCGCTTCACGTTGGCCTGGATCGCCGTCCAGGCATCGCGCACCGCGGCCTCGTCGGCGAGGCCGAGCTTCACGCCGCGTACTTCCGTCTTGTGCAGGATGTCCGGCGACTCGATCTTCATCGCGACCGGATAGCCGAGCGCCTGCGCCGCCTCGATTGCCTGCTCGACCGTGGTGGCCAGACGCACGGGCGCCGCCGCGATGCCGGCCTCGGCGAGCAGCGCCGCACCCTCGAGCGTCGACAGCGCACGCTTCTCGACCGCCAGCCGGTCGAGCGTCGGCAGGGAAGGCAGCACGATCGACTCGCGTGCCTCGCGATCGGCCAGCCAGCGCCGCCGTGCCTCGCTGAAATGCACCAGCCCGGCCAGCGCATCGACCGACGGCTCGGCCATGCGGATCACCGGTATCCCGGCGGCACGCAGCGCGAGCAGCGCCGGCTCGGGGATGCTCACCCAGCACACCACCAGCGGCTTGTCGTACTTCGCCTTGATCGCCTTGAAGATGTCGACGTTCATCTGCCACAGCTTCTCGGTCAGCGACAGCCACATGATCGCGACATGCACGTTCGGATCGTCCATCACGATCTCGATGCTCTTCTGGATCAGCGTCGGGTCGACCAGTCCCTGCGCCGTGACGTCCACCGGGTTGCCGATCGCGCCGAACACCGGCACCACTTCCTTCAGCCGGGCACGGGTCTCCGGCGTGAACTGCGCCATCTCGAGCCCGAGTTCGCCCGCGCGGTCGGCCATGATCACGCCGGCCCCACCGGACCGGGTGATCACCGCCATGCCGTTGCCCTGGGCGGGCTCGCAGCAGGACAGCACCTCGACCATGTCGAGCAGCTGCTCTTCGTTGCGCACCCTCAGCAGTCCGTACTGCCGCGCGACGCCTTCGAACACCGCATCGGCACCGGCCAGCGCGCCCGTATGGGAAGCCGCGGCGCGGGCACCGGCAGCCGTGCGGCCGACCTTGATCGCCACCAGCGGCTTGCCACTGTCGATCGCGAAGCGCGCGGTCTCGACGAAACGCTCGCCGTTGCGCAGGCCTTCGATGTAGCCGGAGCCGACACGGATCGCCGGGTCTTCCAGCACCGCGCGCATCGCCTCGGACCACTCGACATCGACCTCGTTGCCGGTGTTGATGAAGTAGCCGAAGCTGAAATGGCGCCGCCGCGCCGTGCTGTTGGTGGCCGTGCCCAGCGCACCCGACTGGGTGACGAAGGCGGCCGGGCCGGGCGGTGTCGGGCCGCTGGCGAACTGGCTGAAGGTGGCCATCACGTTGCGCGCGGCATTGATGAAGCCGAGGCAGTTCGGGCCGAGCATGCGCATGCCGGTGTCCTCGATCGCCTGCCGGACGTCCTGCTCGCGCTGCGCACCCTCGGGGCCGGTCTCGGAGAAGCCGGAGCTGAACACCACTGCCGCACGCACGCCGCGGGCCGAGAGCTCGCGCAGCGTCTTCGCGACGATCGCCGCCGGGGTGGCGACGATCGCCAGGTCGACGCCATCGGGCAGCGACTGCACGTCCGGATAGCAGGTCAGGTCGGCGATGCGGTCGTACTTCGGGTTGACCGGATAGATGCCGCCGTCGAACTTCTTGTCGACCAGTGCACGCACCGTGCGCCCGTTCAGCTTCTCGGGGTCTCCGGAGGCGCCAAGCACCGCGATCGCGCGCGGATCGAACAGCGGCTGGAGCGACCCGCGCTGGGGCAGGAGCGGGGACTGCGGGCTCGACGGGGTGGACGGTTGCGGCGTTTTGTCGGTCACGGCGGGCTCGATCACGGTTGCTGCATGGGGCGCCGACGATAGCGCAACGAGGGTGGAGGGGCAATTTGCCCGCGCGGCTGTGGCACCATGCCGGAAACGAGGAGGATGAAATGGACAGCATCACGACAGCCCGTTCCGAAGGCGCACGCGAGATGATGCCGGGGGCGCTGAAGGCGCCAGGCC
>JAIENF010000332.1 GCA_019751575.1 Burkholderiales bacterium | reverse complement strand
ACCGCGCGCAGGTCGCGCATCCAGCGCCGGAACGGCAGCGACAGGCGCGCCTGCCAGCGGATCGCGCGCGGCCGAAGCGATTCGATCGTCGGCTCACCGAGCGCTTCGCCCAGTGCGAACACCACGAGGTTGTCGTCCGGCGGCGTCGGTACCGCCCACACGCGGCCACCGAACGCGCGGCAAAGGTTGTCGAGGTAGCCGCGCAGCTCAGGCTGGTCTGCGATGCAGTTGACCACCAGCACGCCACCCGGGCGCAGCACGCCGCGCACCCGCTCGTAGAAGGCGCGCCGGGTGATCGCCGGCACCTGGCGCCCGCCGCAGTAGGCATCGAGCAGCACGATGTCGTACGACGCGGGCGCCAGCGTACCCACCACCTTCGCGCCATCGCCCAGCACGGCCTTGAACCGCTTGCCGTCCTTCGGAACGCCGAACATCGTGCGCGCGGCGATCAGCACCTGCGCGTTGATCTCGACCGCGGTCACGCGCGCCCGGGGCAGCCGGCGATGGATGAACTTCGCGAGCGATCCGCCACCCAGCCCGATCATCAGGAAGTCGCGCGCATGCGGCATGAACATCAGGCCGCCCATCATCGCCCGCGTGTACGCAAGCGAGAGCTCGTCCGGGCGGTCGAGCCGCATCCGGCTCTGGATTGCATCGTCGCCGAGGTGCATCAGGCGCAGGCCGCGCGTTTCGCTGATGTTCACCGCAGTGCGGGCAGGCGACGGGCCGCGGGAAGGACGCCGGGACGCTTGGCTTATACTCTTCGGGATTGCTGGCATGGACTGAATCATTTACCGGAGGAAAGCGTGAAGATCAAGGCAAACGGCATCGACGTGAACTACGAGCTGCATGGCGACCTCGCCGGCAACGCACCCTGGGTCACGCTTTCCCATTCACTCGCCTGCAACCTGCACATGTGGGACGCACAGATCGCCACGCTGTCGAAGCAGTATCGCGTGCTCGCCTACGACACGCGCGGCCACGGCCTGACCGAGGCGCCCGCCGCCGCCTACACGCTGGACGAACTCGCCGATGACGCGAAAGCCCTGCTCGATGCGCTGAAGATCGGAAGCACCCATTTCGTCGGGCTGTCGATGGGCGGGATGATCGGCCAGGTGCTCGAGCTCAAGTACCCCGGCACCTGCCGCACGCTGGCGCTGTGCGACACCACCAGCCGGTACCCCGAGGCCGCGATCCCCATGTGGGCGGAACGGGTGAAGACCGCCAGCACGCAGGGCATGGAGCCGCTGGTCGCAGGCACCATCTCGCGCTGGTTCACCGACCCGTTCCGCGCGAAGGGCGACCCGCGCATCGACAAGGTGACCGCGATGATCCGCGCGACGCCGCCGCTCGGCTACGCCGGCTGCTGCCAGGCGCTGCCGAAGATCGACACCACGGCACGCCTGGGCACGATCAAGTGCCCGATCATGATCATCGTCGGCGAGCAGGACGCCGGCACGCCGGTCGCCCTGTCGCAGGTGATGCACGCTGCGGCACCGGGTTCGGAACTGGTGATCATCCCGAACGCATCGCACCTGTCCAACGTCGAACAGCCCGAGGCGTTCGAGAAGGCCCTGGGCGGGTTCCTCGCCCGCCACTGAGCCCGCGCGACCGGGCGTGTACCTGTCGGCCGCCGGCGGCCGCCGTCAGGTCACGCCCTTCGTGTGCCCCCCGTCCACCGTCACATTGGTGCCGGTGATGTGGCCTGCCACCGACGAAGCCAGCCAGGCGACGGTGCGTGCGATCTCGTCCGCCTCGCTCACGCGGCCGCTCGGCACCGGGGCGGTCATGTCGTGTTCGATCTGCTCGGCCGTCTTGCCGGTGGCCTGCACCTGCGCGGCGATACGCTCCTCGAAGCGCGGCGTGCGGGTCAGCCCGGGGCTCACGGCGTTGATGAAGATGCCCTGGGCCGCGACCTCGTCGGCGGCGCCCTTGACCACGGCAAGCAGCGCCGCATTGGCAAACGCGCTGGGCAACCCGCGAGGCAGCGGCTGGCGCCCGAGGTTTCCGGCGATCACCACGATGCGGCCCGAATTCTGCTCGCGCATCGGCGCCAGCGCGGCCCGCATCGTGCGCACCGTACCCATGAACTTCAGGCGAAAGCTGGATTCCCAGACCGCATCGGGAATCTCCCAGAACACGCCGTTGGCCGACGCCCCGGCGCTGCACACCGCGACATCGAGCCGCCCGTAGCGTGCACATGCCGCTGCCACCGCACGGTCGGCCGCATCGGCCTCGGTCAGGTCGCAGGGGAAGACCGCCGTCTCGACCTTGAACGTGGCCGCGATTTCCGCAGCGACCGCATCGAGCTTCTCCTTCGAGCGTGCGACCAGCATCAGCTTCGCCCCCTCTGCCGCGAGCACCCGCGCCGACGCACGGCCGATACCGGAGCTTGCACCGGTGACCATCGCTACCTTGCCATCCAGACCGAGGTCCATGCATGCCATCCGTTCAGAGTGCGGAAGCGAATTATAGGGCCGGCACCGGCATGCGCCGCCGCCCGGACGCGCCCGCTGCCCTCGCAAGCAGCAGCAGCCCGCCCGCCATCAGCCCGATCGACGGCGGCAGCGGGACCACGGCCGTCCCGGCCTCGACAGGCTCGCCGGTGACGGTCAGCATGTCGAAGCGCCAGCTGCCGGTCGTTGCGTAGGCCGAGCTCCCCGACAGGGCCTGGTATGCAGCGCTGCCCGGCGCGAACACGCTGACCAGACGGAAGCCGAACAGCGGGTTGTCGGAAACACCGGAGACGGAGGCGAGGTCGAAGCGGCGGCCGATCGCCCAGGGATCGATGCTCGTGGTGGCGACCGGCGGCCCCCAGTCGACGAAACTGCGTCCATCGAGCGTGTACTGGAACTGCTGGTGCCGGGCACTGCCGGCCGTACCGCGGAAGTCGAAGGACACGCTGATCGCTCCATGCCCGCGGGTATCCACCCTGCCCTGGATGCCGGCGCTGCCGGATGCCTCTCCCTGGCCGGGAAAGCCCGAAACCTGCCACGCCTGGTCGGGCGGACTTCCGACCACCGGATCGGACGACCCCCGGCCGACTTCGCCGCTGGCGAAGATGGAGCTGCCCACGCCGCCCGGGTCGAGCCGGCCCGCGCCGGACGCAGGCAGCAGGGTCCCGGTGAGCGGACCGTTGAAGTTCCAGGCGGCGAGCACGGCGGCCTGCGATACGGCCGGGGCGGACACCAGCGTCGCCGCGACCGCGAGGGCTGCGAGAGCGCCGTCCGGGCGGGCCGCGCCGGGTGGAAGATGCGTTCGGCGCCGCTGCGCGGGCCTCTGGTCGACGAGGGTCGCGGTGCCTCGGTGGCACACGCCCGGTTCTTGCAGGTCGTTCATGTCGGCACTCCGTCTGATGGCAGGGAACAGATGACAGGGTGCCGGGTACGCGCCAGCACGCCGCTGGCGGGGACGGCTGCGGCAGGACACGAACTGCACCGACGAAAGTCGGAGGAGGTTGCCTCCGTCGCTGCAGCTGCGTGGCCGGCCTGCACTGGCGGTACCCGACAGCGGCGAAGTTACGCAGCCCCCACGACGCAGGCGCGCTGCGGAAGCAGCCTCGACGCAGCGATAGTCACCCTCGACTGGCCTTGCGCCGGCTGCAGCCCGCTTCAGCAGTCGTCCGCGGTGGAGGCCTCGCCGCCGTCCGGCGCTCGTTCCCCGTCTCCGCGCGCGGCCGCATCGCGCGCACGCAACCGCTGCAGCTTGTCCGCGATCCCCGCCTCCAGGCCCCTCGCCACCGGACGGTAGAAGCGCCGATCCTCGAGCCCGTCGGGCAGGTAGCGTTCGCCTGCCGCATAGCCATCGGCTTCATCATGCGCATACCGGTAGCCATCGCCATGGCCAAGCGACTTCATCAGCCGGGTCGGCGCGTTGCGCAGGTGCATCGGCACCGGGCGTGTCGCGTCCTGTGCGACCAGCGCGCGAACCTCGTTGAACGCGCCATAGGCCGCGTTGCTCTTGGCAGCGCACGCCAGATAGAGCACCGCATTGGCCAGCGCCAGCTCCCCTTCCGGAGAACCCAGCCGTTCGTAGGTATCCGCCGCGTCGAGCGTGATGCGCCAGGCGCGCGGATCGGCGAGGCCGACATCCTCGATCGCCATGCGCACGATGCGCCGCGCGAGGTAGCGGGGATCGGCACCGCCGTCGAGCATGCGCACGAGCCAGTAGAGGGCGGCATCGGGCGAGGACCCGCGCACCGACTTGTGCAGCGCCGAGATCTGGTCGTAGAACTGGTCGCCGCCCTTGTCGAAGCGACGCACGCTCTGCGCGAGCGTCTTCTGCGCGAACGCCTGGTCGATCGCCGGCACCGATGACCCGCGCGCGACGGCGACGACCTGGTCGACCAGGTTGATCAGCCTGCGCGCATCGCCATCGGCATGCCCGATCAGCAGCTCGCGCGCATCGTGCCCGATCGGCGGATGCGGTTCGAGCGCCGCCGAGGCCCGCTCGACCACCTGCACCAGTTCGTCGTGCGACAGCGGCTTCAGCACGTAGACCTGCGCCCGCGACAGCAGCGCCGAGTTCATCTCGAACGACGGGTTCTCGGTGGTCGCGCCGATGAAGGTGATCAGGCCCGACTC
>JAIENF010000068.1 GCA_019751575.1 Burkholderiales bacterium | reverse complement strand
AGCATTTGCTGTGCCAGCAAGAAACCAGCGTACAAACAGAGGGTTGTTGGATTCATGACACACGCAGGTCGTGCATGAGCACTATCGTGGTGCGTCACGCGAGGATGGCGCACCATTTTGGTTCCTTGCGCTCGGGAAAGAGGGGCTTTGCAGGGTCGATCTGCATCGACGGGTGCGATAGCCGTTCCGTGGGAACCGAAAAACGGTCCTCCATGTTGCATCCACGCAACAGCCGAGCGTCGGCTTCGGACCCGGGTCGGGTCCGGTCGCGCGACTCGTATCGGTGCGGCAACAGGGTTTCCCGCCTCCATGTCGTGCGACCGGTTTGCCTATACTCGTCGTGTCCCCGATGCCACGACTTCCCGGAGCGCGCCGATGATCAAGCAGAACGCCCTAGATGACCTCTCTCGCAGGCTGCGCGAGCTCGTCGCCAGCAGCCCGGCGCAGGACGTGCAGCGCAACGTCCGGGCAGTCGTCGGCTCCGCCCTGCAGCGCATGGACCTGGTCACCCGCGAAGAGTTCGATGTCCAGGCCGCGGTACTGGCGCGCACCCGCGAAAAGCTCGAGGCCCTGGAGGCCCGGGTTGCCGGGCTCGAACGTGGCACGCCCGACCCGCAGGCGCGGGCTGCCGGCCCCGCAGCCTGAAGCCACCACCGACGATCGGCCGGGTGCCCTGAGTCCCGCCCCCGCCTCCGGCGGCGCTGCGGACGCACCGGGCCCGAACGAGTCGACCGGATGGACCACCCGGAAACCCCCATCCCGCAAGGGGACTTCCCCGCGGCGCATCCTGCTGCCGTCCCCTCGTCCGGCCCTGCGCCCGCACCTGCCGCTGGAAGCGCCGCGACGCCGGTGGCGGTGCTGCACAGTCGAGCCCTGCTCGGCATGGAGGCGCCGCCGGTCAGCGTCGAGGTCCACCTGGCCAATGGCCTGCCCTCGTTCGCGCTGGTGGGGCTGGCGGAGGCCGAGGTCCGGGAAGCCCGCGAGCGGGTGCGCGCGGCAATCGTCAACAGCGGTTTCGAGTTCCCGGCGCGCCGCATAACCGTCAACCTCGCGCCGGCCGAACTGCCGAAGGAGAGTGGCCGCTTCGACCTGCCGATCGCGCTCGGCATCCTGGCGGCCTCCGGTCAGTTGCGCCGTCGCCGCCGCGACGCGCCCGACGCACCGGGGTGGCTCGATGCGCACGAGTTCGCCGGAGAGCTGGCGCTTACCGGGGAACTGCGCCCGGTACGAGGCGCGCTGGCCATGGCCTGGTTCGCCGCCCGCGACGGCCGGGCCTTCGTGCTGCCGCAGGCCAGTGCCCGCGAGGCTGCGCTGGTCGACGGGGCGAGCGTGCTGCCGGCTTCGGACCTGCGCGCGGTCGTGATGCACCTGGAAGGCAGGTCGCTCCTCGTCCCTGCCGTCCCTTCGGGCGGCGATGCCCACCCGCCGGGCTCCGTGCCGTCGGACCCGGCGCCGGACCTGTCGGACGTCGCCGGGCAACCGCAGGCCCGCCGCGCGCTCGAACTGGCTGCCGCCGGCGGGCACAGCCTGCTGCTGGTGGGTCCCCCGGGGACCGGCAAGACCCTGCTGGCCTCCCGCCTGCCCGGCATCCTGCCACCGATGACCGATGCCGAGGCGCTCGAGTCGGCGGCGATGCAGTCCCTCGCCGACGGGGGTTTCGACCTCCGGCGCTGGCGCCGGAGGCCATTCCGGGCACCCCACCATACGGCCTCGGCTGCGGCGCTGGTCGGCGGCGGCAGCCTGCCGCGGCCGGGCGAGATTTCGCTGGCGCTGCACGGCGTGCTGTTCCTCGACGAACTGACCGAGTTCGAACGGCGCGTGCTCGAAGTGCTGCGCGAACCGCTCGAGAGCGGCCGGATCACCGTGTCCCGAGCGGCCCGCCGCGCCGAGTTCCCGGCCCGCTTCCAGTTCGTCGCGGCAATGAATCCCTGCCCGTGCGGCTACCTCGGCCATCCGTCCGGCCGCTGCCAGTGCAGTCAGGACCAGGTGGGCCGCTACCGGCGCAGGGTCTCCGGGCCGCTGGTCGACCGGATCGACATCGCGCTCGACGTGCCGCCGGTGCAGCAACGCGACCTGATCGAGGCGCCGCGGGGCGAATCGAGCGCGGCGGTGCGCGAACGCGTCGCCGCTGCGCGCGCCCGGCAGCTGGCCCGCCAGGGGCGGCCGAACGCACTGCTCGAACCCGGAGACCTGGAAGCGCACTGCGCGCTCGATGCGGCTGCGCTGGCGCTGATCCGCCGGGCGCTCGACCGGTTCTCGCTGTCGGCCCGCGCCTACCAGCGCATCCGCAAGGTCGCGCGCACGATCGCCGACCTCGAGCAGGCGCCGGCGATCGCGGCCGCGCATGTCGCCGAGGCGATCCAGCTGCGGCGCTTCGACCGGGGTCCGTGAGGGGCTGCGGGCTGCGGTGGTAGCCTCGACCCACGGCGTCGAGACCGCCGACCCGCGCAACCAAGACACGAGCCCGAGATGAACGACGACCTGCCTGCCCGCGCCTCGCTGAAGTTCGCCCGCACCGATCCCGACGATCCGGCGTTCCGGGTGCGCTACATGAACTCGTCCGACCTGTGGAGCGCGCCCCGCCTCACGCAGGTGGTCGACGTGCGCCATGCCCGGATGGTCTACCTGTCCGGGCAGGCGCCCGCCGATGCCGCCTACAAGGTGGCCAGCGGCGACTTCCGCGCGCAGATGCATGCAGTGTTCGACAACATCGAGGTCGCGCTCGCCGTGGCCGGTGCGACGCTCGCGGACATCGTCAAGACCACCACCTACATCACCGACATCGCACACCGCGACGCCATGCGCGCCGTGCGCGCGGAACGCCTTGGCCACCTGCAGGCGCCGCCGGCCAATACGGCTCTGGTGGTCGCCAGCCTGATCGAGCCCGAATTCCTGGTCGAGGTCGACGTAGTCGCGGCAGTGCCGCTCCGCTGAGCGCGCGCGAAGGCCCCGGGCCAGTGTCTGCGGGTTCCCTGCCGGGCAGCCAGCGCCGCACGCACGGCGCGCTGCTGCCCTGGCTGCTCGCCGGGCTGGCCACGATCGGGCCGTTCGCGATCGACACCTACCTGCCGTCGTTCCCGTCCATCGGCCGCGACTACGCGGCGGATGAACTCCTGGTGCAGCAGACGTTGTCGGTCTACATGGCCAGCTTCGCGGTCATGACCCTGTTCCACGGCGCGCTGTCGGACTCGTTCGGACGCAGGCCGGTGATCCTGGTGAACCTCCTGGTGTTCGTGATCGCGTCGATCGGCTGCGCGCTCGCGCCCACCCTCGAGACGCTGCTCGCCTGTCGCGCGTTGCAGGGCATGTCCGCCGGCGCCGGCATCGTGGTGGGCCGGGCGATCATCCGCGACACCTATGACGGACCGATGGCGCAGCGGCTGATGTCGCAGGTCACGATGCTGTTCAGCCTGGCGCCGGCGGTCGCACCGGTGATCGGTGGCCTGCTCGACATAGCCTTCGGATGGCGGTCCATCTTCGCCTTCCTCGCGGTGCTGTCCTTCCTGCTCTGGGCCGGCTGTGCATGGACGCTGCCCGAGACGCTCGCGCGCGCCGACCGCCAGCCGTTCCGCGCCGCGCCGCTGTTCGCGAACTACGTGAAGGTGTTCGGCAGCGCACGCTTCGCCATGCTTGCGTTCGCGGTGGCATTCAATTTCGCCGGCTTCTTCATCTACGTGGTGTCGGCCCCTGCGGTCATCTACCGCCACCTCGGGTTGTCGGCGACCGAGTTCGCATGGCTGTTCGTGCCCGGCATCGGCGGCGTGGTGATCGGTGCCTGGCTGTCCGGGCGCCTTGCCGGGCGCGCCACGCCGGAGCGAACGGTCGCGATCGGCTTCGCGATCATGGTGGTCGCGGCGGCGCTGGGCATCGGCTATCACAGTGTCTGGCCGCCGGCCGTGCCGTGGACGGTACTGCCGCTGATGCTCTATGCGGTCGGCATGTCGCTGGCCATGCCCAGCATCACGTTGCTGGCGCTGGACCTGTTCCCGCGCAACCGCGGCATGGCCGCGTCGGTGCAAGGGTTCACCCAGTCGATGACGAACGCGGTGCTCGCCGGCGTGGTCTCGCCCCTGGTGGCCGGTACCCAGCTGTCGCTGACGACCGCCGCCGGCGCGGCGATGGTCCTTGGTGCGGCCTGCTGGCTCAACTACCTGCGGCTCACCCGGCGCGATGCCGGCCGCCCGTCACGGACGCCCTGAGCAGGCCGCGCACCCGCGGCGCCCCGCCGTCGATGTGACTTTCCGCACGGGGCTCGGCATGCGGGATGCCGCAGGGCGCCGTACGGCTGCATGCTACGATCGCCGGTCGTTCAGACCGCATGCGGCGCGGCGGCACATGCCCGCATGGATGCAGGCCCGCGCGCCCCGGCCCACAGGATACAACCGTCCCATGTCCCTTCCAGAATCCGAGATCTTCACCACCCTCCGCCAGCAGCTCGCCTCGCGCATCCTGATCCTCGACGGCGCGATGGGCACGATGATCCAGCGCTACAAGCTGGGCGAGGCGGAATACCGCGGTGCGCGGTTCGCCGATTTCGCGCATGACGTGAAGGGCAACAACGAACTGCTGGTGCTCACC
>JAIENF010000116.1 GCA_019751575.1 Burkholderiales bacterium | reverse complement strand
CGACGCTGATCGTCGACAACCGGCCGGGCGCCGGCGGTGCGGTCGGCGCGGCCGAGGCTTCGCGCGCGAAGCCCGACGGGTACACGCTGCTGTCCGGCACCACGACCACCCACGTCATCAACCCGGCGGCGATGAGCAAGCCGCCCTACGATCCGCTGCGCGATTTCGTGCCGGTGACTCTGGTCAGTTCCTCGCCCACCTGCGTGATGGTGAACCCGTCCGTGCCGGCGAAGAACCTGAAGGAGCTGGTCGCCTTCGTGCGGGCGAACCAGAAGCAGCTGAGCTACGGCTCGCCCGGGGCGGGCAGCATCAACCACCTCGCCGGCGAACTGTTCAAGCAGGTGGTCGGTGCGCCCGAACTGCAGCACGTCGCCTACAAGGGTGCCGGCCCGGGCGTGGCCGACCTGATCGCGGGGCACATTCCGTTGTTCATGGGCATCTTCGGGGCGCAGCCGCTGGCCCAGCATCGCGCCGGCCGTCTGCGCATCCTGGCGGTGTTCGGCGAGCAGCGCCTGAAGGCCGCGCCCGACATCCCGACCGCGGCGGAGCAGGGCCTGCCGAAGATGGTCACCAGCATCTTCCACGGCGTGTTCGCACCCGCGGGCACGCCGCAGCCGGCGGTCGCCCAGCTGCACGCGGCGACCCGCATGGCCTGGAGCGAAGGGCTGCTGCAGAAGGACCTCGAGACGGTCGGCGGCACGCCGGCCGTCGATTCCACGCCGGAGTCCGCGGACCGCTTCATCCGCCAGGAGATCGCGCGCTGGACGCCGCTGGTGAAGTCCATCGGCCTGAAGATGGATTGATGCATCGCCCGCCACCGACTATCGAACCGGAGTGACCCGACACCATGGACAGTCCCGAGAACAGCCGCGGCTACCGCGACCTTCATGAACACCTGGCCGAGCTCGAGCGGCGCGGCCTGCTGCTGAAGATCGACCGGCAGATCGACAAGGACTCCGAGCTGCATGCGCTGGTGCGCTGGCAGTTCGTCGGCGGCATGTCCGAAGCCGAGCGCAAGGCCTTCCTGTTCACCAACATCGTCGACGGGCAGGGGCGCAAGTACGACATCCCGGTGGTGGTCGGGGCGCTGGCGGCGAACCGCGCGGTCTATTCGGTCGGCATGGACACGCCGGTCGAGGGCATCCAGGCCAAGTGGGACCGGGCGATCGCCAACCCGGTGAAGCCGCAGGTGGTCGACAAGGCGCCGTGCCAGGAGGTCATCCTCGAAGGCGATGCGCTGGTCGGGCCGGGCAACGGACTGGGCCGGCTGCCGATCCCGATCTCCACGCCGGGCTTCGACAGCTCGCCCACGCTCACCGCCACCAACGTGGTGACCAGGGATCCCGAGACCGGCGGCCAGAACATGGGCACCTACCGTTGCGCGCTGAAGGCGCCCGACCGGATGGTGGTGCGCATGGCCACCCGGGTCGGCGGCGCCGAAGGCTACATCCACTACACCAAGCACCAGAAGCGCGGCGACCGCTACATGCCCTGCGCGATCGTGCTTGGCTGCCCGCCGTATGTCGCGTTCATGGGTCCGCAGAAGCTGCCGATCGGCATGGACGAACTCGATGTCGCGGGCGGGCTTGCCGGCCATCCGATCCGCATCACCCGCGCGCATTCGGTCGACCTGATGGTGCCGGCCGAGGCGGAGGTGGTGATCGAGGGCCTGATCGACACGGAGACCGTCGAGCCCGAGGCGCCGTTCGGCGAGTCGCACGGCCATGTGGCGCTCGAGGAATACAACATGGTGATGAAGGTCACCGCGATCACGCACCGCCGCGACGCGGTGATCCCGTCCTACATCAGCCAGGTGGCCCCGAGCGAGTCGAGCGTGATCAAGCGGGTCGCCTACGAGCCGCTGTTCCTGACCCACCTGCGCGACGGGCTGGGCATCCGCGGCGTGAAGCGGGTGACCCTCCACGAGCCGCTGACCGGCCTGCTTCGGGTGACGATGATCACCTGCGATCGCGGCATGCCGCGCACCGAAGTGTGGCGCGCGCTGTACGGCGCGGCTTTCTTCAAGGGCGATTGCAGCAAGATCTGCATCGCGATCAACGACGACATCGATCCGGACAATTCGGATGCGCTGCTGTGGGCGATGGCCTATCGCTCGAACCCGGTGGCCGACGTGCTGGCGCTGCCGCACCGTGGACAGGGCCATGGCCCGAAGCGCGAGAGCGACGGTGACGAGGACTCCACGCTGCTGATCGACGCCACGATGAAATCGGGCATGCCTCCGCTCGCGTTGCCGAAGCAGGAGTACATGGAGCGGGCGAAGGCGATCTGGGAAGAGCTCGGCCTGCCGCCGGTGCGCCCGCAGCCGCCGTGGTACGGCTATTCGCTGGGCGACTGGCATCCGGCCTGGGATGCGGCGGCCGAGCGCGCGGTGCGCGGCGAGTGGATCGAGAACGGGAAGATCAGCGAAGGCCAGCAGCGCAAGGGGCTGAAGCCGGAGACCAAGTTCCGTCCCGACTGACACATCGGACAGCCCATCGGCTGTCTGCGGAAAAACGATGACCCGGAGGATGACCATGGATCGCAGGACCTTCATCGCAACCGCAGCCGGCACCGGCGCGGCCCTGCAACTGCCGGGCCTCGCCGCTGCCCAGGCGAACCCGGCCAGCGACTGGCCGCGCGAGCCGGTGCGCATCGTCATCCCGTACGCAGCCGGCGGGCCGACCGAGGTGGCGGGGCGCATCATCGCGCAGGAACTGACCAAGAACCTCGGCCAGAACTTCCTGGTCGACCTGCGTCCCGGCGGCAGTTCGGTGATCGGCACCGATGCGGTCGCGCGCGCGAAGCCCGACGGCTACACGCTGCTGATGCAGGCGGCCGCGTTCGCGATCAATCCATCGCTGATCCGCAAGCTGCCGTTCGACACCGTGGCCGACTTCGAACCGCTGACCATGGCCACGCGCAGCGGACTGGTGCTGGTCACCCAGGCCGGCGCCCCGTTCTCGACGGTGGCCGACGTGATCGCGTTCGCGCGGGCGAAGCCGGGCATGGCGCAGTTCGCGTCCGCCGGCAACGGCAGCATGGCGCACATGTCGATGGAACTGTTCGCGGCGATGGCGAAGATCGAGGCGGTGCACATCCCGTACAAGGGCAGCGGCGCCGCGCTGCCGGACGTGATCGGCGGCCATGTTCCGTTCATGATCGACAACCTCGGATCGGCGATGCCGCATATTCGCGGTGGCAAGCTGAAGGCGATCGCCCATACCGGCACGCAGCGGGTCGAGATGCTGCCGGGCATCCCTGCGATCGCCGACACGCCGGGGCTGGCGGGATACGAGACCAGCAACTGGTTCGGCTTCCTCGCGCCGGCGAAGATGCCTGCTGCGTTGTCCGAGCGCATCCATGGCGAACTGGTGAAGGTGATCCGCCGTCCGGACATCGTCGAACGGTTCGCGAAGGATGGCGTCGAGGCGGTCGGCAACACCCGGGCCGAGTTCTCGGCGTTCCTGAAGGGCGAGATGGTGAAGTGGGCGCGGGTGGTGAAGGAGCGGGGCATCAAGGTCGAGTGATCCGGCGGGTGCGGTCGCTCGGGCCTTCCGTTCTGACGCACGGTCAGGGTGCGGGGCCTGGCGCTTAAGTACGCGTTAAGCTTCGACCGCCATCTTGCAGGCTCTGAACCCCGGAGCCTGCAATGCCTGCCACCGACGATCCGTACCTTCCGCCTGCTTCATTCCGTGCGGCCCGCGCTGCGGCGCGGCTGACCCCGTCGTGCCCGACCGCGATCGAAGCACCGTCCGCACGCCGGGTCGCGACCGCGTGGCGCCTGGCGCGCATGATGCCGAGGCTCGAGCCATCGTTCCCCGGAGACGAGGAGCGGGCGGGACTCGAGGCCTTCATCGCCGGCGTGTTCCTGCAGAGCCATGGCGCACGGACATCCCACTATGCAGCCCGGCTGCTGGGCCTGCGCGGGCAGGACGGCCAGTGGTGTGCTGCGCTGGGCTACACCCGCGCGACGTCCGGTGCGCTGTTCGTCGAGCATTACCTGGACCATCCACTGGAGCAGGGGGTGGCTGCCGCGCTGGGCGAGCCGGTCGAGCGCGCCGCGCTTGCCGAGGTCGGAAACCTGGCGGCCTCGGCCGATGGCCTGGGCCGCCTGCTGATCGCGCTCACCACCGTGCACCTGTTCGAGCAGGGCGTGCAGCATGTGGTCTTCACCGCCACCCGCGCACTGTCGAATGCCTTCGTCCGGCTGGGCGTGCCGCTGGTGGACATGGGTCCGGCCGATCCGGCACGGGTGCCGGGCGGCGAGGCCAGCTGGGGCGACTACTACCGTCATGATCCGCGCATCCTGGCCGGGCGTGTCGCGAGCGGCCTCCCGGTCGCCGGATGCGTGCCGGACTGAAGCGTCCGCGATGATCCACGATGGCAGCATCCTTCGCGGGCACGGACACTTCGAGGCGTGCGTGGCGGCGGCGGTGCGCCATCCCGGGTTGCGCCCGGGGGCGGTGGTCGCGCTGATGGCGGACAACGGGATCGACTGGCTGGTTGCAGCGGCGGCCGTCGGACGCATGGAGGCCGTGCTGCTGCCGCTGCCAGGCTTCTTCACCGATGC
>JAIENF010000093.1 GCA_019751575.1 Burkholderiales bacterium | reverse complement strand
CGCGATGCCGGGCCACGCCGGCAACATCCATGCGCTGACGCAGCTGAAGAACCGGGCCTTCTCCGGCCACATCGCCGCCATCGTGGACCATCCCGAGGAAGTGGAGATCCTGCGCGGCCTGGGTGCCAACGCCGTGTTCCACATCCACGCCGAGGCCGGTACGGCCTTTGCCGATGATGCACTGGCGGGACTGAAGGGCCATGCGGCCTGATCGTCAGAACACCTTCATTCGCGTTGATCGCGAGCCAGGGAGCACACCCATGAAACTCAATGGCGGTTGTCACTGCGGCGCCATCCGCTACGAAGTCGAAGGCGATCCGCTCACCCATGCACTCTGCCACTGCTCGGACTGCCGCCGCCATTCCGGCGCGCCGATGGTCGGCTGGACCATGTATCCCGAGGCGGCGCTGAAGATCACGAGCGGCACGCCGAAGGTCTACGAATCGTCGCAGGAGGGACGGAGGGCGTTCTGTGGAAGCTGCGGCACCGGGCTGTTCTACCGGAACGCGGCGATGCTGCCCGGGATCGTCGACATCCAGAGCGCGACATACGATGAGCCCGACGCCGTGCCGGCCAGGATCCACATCCAGGTGGCGGAGCGGATCGGCTGGATGGAGCAGGCGCACACGCTGCCACAGTACCCGCGTTTTCCGCCGCACGCGTAGGCGCGCAGGAACAGGACACATGACCGAGATCCGCATATCCAACGATCCGACCGAGCTCGATGTCGAGCTCATTCACCGCTTCCTGTCTGAAGAGTCGCACTGGGCGCGCGGCATATCCCTCGACCTGGTCCGCCGAAGCATCGCGCATTCGCTGAACTTCGGACTGTTCGCGGGCGCGGCGCAAGTCGGTTATGCGCGGGTCGTGACGGATCACGCCAGCTTCGCCTACCTGCAGGACGTGTTCGTGCTCGAGGCGTACAGGGGCCGCGGGCTGAGCCGCCAGCTCGTCGCCGCCGTCCTGGCTCATCCGGCAGTGCGGGACGTGCGGCGATTCATGCTCCTGAGCAGCACGGCGCGCGGTCTCTACGAGAAATTCGGCTTCGCGGCGCCCGCAAGACCGGAGATCATCATGGAACTCGCCGTCCCCGCCACCCTTGCCGGCATGAAGCCACGACCGTGACGACCCTGTTGTTTCGTTCGAAGCGCCCGCGGAGTTCACCCCGCCCAGCAGGGAAGAGATCGCGGTCATCCGGGGGCGGCGCTGGATCTGCCTGGAGATGACCTCCAGCGCGATCGATACCGACATCCACAACATCGTTCTCTGTTCGCGATACGACGGTAAACTGGTCATGTTCAATTTCAATTCCACCCGCGAGGACTTCCTGCAACTGGAGGCGGGCCTGCGCAGGGCGATCAGCACCCTGTCGATCGCTGAACGATGAAGACCCTGACCCGATGAACGCCCGCAGGACCGCACTCCTCGCCGCATCCCATGTCGCGGTGGCCGCCGCGGGCTTCGCCGCAGGCCTGTACACCCTTCCGATCCTCATCGCCCCGGCGCCACCTTCTGCGGAAGAGATCAAGGCGGCGACCGCGCGCGTCCAGTTCACCGGCGAATTCAGGCGTGACCTGAAGGACAGCGACCTCCTGCACTGGGGCGAAGGCACCGTGTCGATCGGCCCGGACGCCATCTCGCTGGTGGGTCGGCTCGCACCCGGACCCGACTACAAGCTCTACCTGTCGCCGGAATTCGTCGAGACCGAAGCGGATTTCATCCGCCTGAAGAAGACGATGGTCCGCGTGGGCGATGTGAAGACGTTCGAGAATTTCGTGGTCTCGGTGCCCGCCGGCATCGATCCGGGCAGGTATTCGGCGGTCATCATCTGGTGCGAAAGATTCAGTCAATTCATCACGGCTGCGAAGTACCGATGACTTCACAGGCGCCAGATAACGGAGAACGGCAGCATGAAGACTAGGAGCATCCTGGCCCTCGCCACGGCGGCCTGCATGGCGTGGGCAGGCATCGTCGAACCAGCCAGGGCATGCACCGGCATCTCGCTGAGAAGCCAGGACGGCGCGGTGGTGGTTTCCCGGACCGTCGAATGGGCGCTGAGCGATGCGCAGCACAACCGGCTCGCCATCTTCCCGCGTGGCAAGTCGTATGTCGCGTCGACGCCGGCCGGTTCGAACGGGAAGCGCTGGAAGGGGCGCTACGGGTTCGTCTCGATGACCGCCTACGGGCAGCCCTACGGGCCGGACGGGATGAACGAGCGCGGCCTCTACGTGGGCATGTACTACCTGCCCGGATACGCCAGCTACAGCGTCTACGTCCCGGCACTGGCCGACCGCTCGATGAGCGTGGGCGACTTCATGCAATGGATGCTGTCGTCGTTCGAAACGGTCGAGGAAGTGCGCAAGCACCTCGCTACCGTGACGGTCGTCAATGTCGACGATCCCCGCTTCGGCGGCGCGCAATTGCCGTTCCACTGGAAGGTGGCCGATCCGGGCGGCGCGAGCATCGTCATCGAGATCGTCGACGGCGGGCAGGTGAGGGTGTACGACGCCTTCCTCGGCGTGATCACCAACTCGCCCACCTACGACTGGCATCTGACGAACCTTCGCAACTTCATCCGCTTGACCCCGAAGGCCAACGAACCGTTGACCATCGGCAACCTGCAGCTGGGTCCGCTGGGCGCAGGCTCCGGCATGATCGGCCTTCCCGGCGACTTCACGCCGCCGTCGCGTTTCATCCGCGCAGCCGCGCTGACCGCGTCGGTGCGGCCGCTGGCGACCGCCACCGATGCCGTGTTCGAGTCGTTCCGGATACTCGACAGCTTCAACATCCCGCTGGGCGCCGTGGCGCCGCGTGACCAGGTCGCGAAGGACATCGAGAGCGCGACCCAGATCACTTCCGCATCGGACCTGACCAACCGGCGCTACTACTTCCACACGATGCGCAATCGCCAGGTGCGGATGATCGACCTGAACAGGATCGATTTCGCGCGGGTGAAGGAGCAGGTGCTCGATGACGATCAAGGCCGGACACACGCCGTCCGGGAAGTCATGATCGAGGGGCCGGGCCAGAAGCGCTGAAAGGGGCGCGTCGCGCGCGCGAGCAAGTAACATCGACCCTCCATCGACAGCAGCGACGAACACACATGCCCGAGCAAGCGCTTCCCAGGATCGCCATCCTCGCCACCGGCGGCACCATCGCCGGCCGCGCCGGTTCCAGCCTGTCCCATGAATACAAGGCCGCCTCCGCGACCGGCGCCGAGCTCGTCGACGCGGTACCCGAACTCGCCCGGGTCGCGGACGTGCAGGTCGAGCAGATCTGCAACATCGCGAGCTCGAACATGGTGTTCGCGGTGTGGCGTTCGCTCGCCGCGCGCATCGACGCCTTGTTCTCGGGCGATCCGGGCCTGGCCGGCATCGTGGTCACGCATGGCACCAACACGCTGGAAGAGACGGCCTGGTTCCTGAACCTCACGGTACGGCACGATCGGCCGGTGGTGCTGGTCGGGTCGCAGCGGCCGGCGACGGCACTGAGCCCGGACGGGCCGCTGAACCTCGTCAATGCGGTGCGCGTGGCCGCCAGCCCGGCTTCGCGCGGCCGCGGCGTGCTGGTCATGCTCAACGACGAGATCAACGCGGCACGCGACGTCACCAAGACCAACACCTATCGCGTCGAGACCTTCAAGTCGGGCGACCTCGGCTTCCTCGGCTATGCCGACGCCGATACGGTGGCCTACTACCGTCGTCCGGAAAAGCGCCATACGGTGCATTCGGAGTTCGCGACCGGGTCGTTCGCCGCGCTGCCGAAGGTGGAGATCGTCTACGGGTGCGTCGAGTCGGACGCGCGGGTGGTCATCGACGCGCTGCAGGCCGCCGGCACGCGCGGCTTCGTGTTCACCGGCACGGGCGCCGGCATGCTGTCGGATGTCGAGAAAGAGATCGTCCAGCAGTCGAACGCACGCGGATCGGGCATCGTGTTCGTGCGCTCGAACCGCCTCGGCAATGGGCGCGTGCTGCCGCACAAGGAACACGATGATCTCGGCATCGTCCCCGCGGACAACCTCAACCCGCAGAAGGCGCGCATCCTGCTCATGCTGGCGCTCGCGCAGACGGATGACCTGTCGGAGATCCGGCGGATGTTTTCCGAGTACTGAACCGGCCCTTGTCTGAACCAACCCGGTGACCGACCCCTCGCTGATCGACATCCTGCGCGCGACGCTGCTGCCGCGCGGCTTCACCGCCACGAAGACCCGCGGGCGCTTCGTGCGCACCGTGGGCGGCATGCGGCAGGTGGTCGGCCTGCGCAAGGGCCACGGCGGCGACGGACGGGCACTCTGGTTCCTCGTCGAGGACGGTCCACCCGGCGCCCGGGGACCGCATGAACTGTCGCCGGTCGCGCCGTTCAAGAACACCTGGTGGTGGCCATCGCAGCTCGCTTCGCACGATGCCGCGACGCTCGTGGTGTCGATCGAGAACCAGGTATTGCCATGGTTCGATGCATGGGCTGCGGGCTTCGATGCGGATGCGGCGCTGGCGGCGCTGCATGGCCACCTGGCGCCGCTGGGGGATGCTCAGCCGCCGTTCATCCGCATC
>JAIENF010000457.1 GCA_019751575.1 Burkholderiales bacterium | reverse complement strand
CCTGAACGAACGCTGGCTCGAGCGTGCGCTCGAAGCCGCTGCCCTCGATCCGGCCAGCGAGCGCCATGCGCGCTTCTTCCTGAGGCAATGGCTGGAGGCGATGTCGCCGGCGAACTTCGCGCCGACCAACCCGGAGGTGCTCGAGCTCGCGGCGCGCAGCGGCGGCGAAACCCTCGCCCGCGGGTTGCAGCGTGCGGCGGACGATACCCGCCGGGGCGCACTGACGATGACCGACGAGGAGGCATTCGCCGTCGGCCGCAACCTCGCGCTCACGCCGGGATCGGTGATCCATCGCAACGAGATCGTCGAGCTGATCCACTACCGTCCGACGCAGCCCACCGTGCATTCGCGGCCGCTGGTGATCGTGCCGCCGTTCATCAACAAGTACTACATCCTCGACCTGCAGCCCGGCAA
The DNA here is from genome assembly GCA_019751575.1 of Burkholderiales bacterium. GTDB lineage: Bacteria > Pseudomonadota > Gammaproteobacteria > Burkholderiales > CAIKXV01 > CAIKXV01. The sequence goes on along the minus strand of JAIENF010000457.1, from coordinate 4,129 downwards.
TTCCTTCGTGCGCTTCGCGCTCGAGCAGGGCTTCGATGTCTACATCCTGTCCTGGCGCAACGCGCCGGCCGAGCTCGGCCACCTGCGATGGGACGACTACGCCCAGCGCGGCGTGCTCGAATCGATCGCCATCGCGCGCGAGCTATCGGGCTCCGCGCAGGTGAACACGCTGGGCTTCTGCGTCGGCGGCACCCTGCTCTCGACCGCGCTGGCGCTGGCCGCCGCGCGCGGCGAACAGCCGGCCGCGTCGACCACGCTGCTGGCGACGATGCTCGACTTCAGCGACGTCGGCGACATCGGCGTGTACATCGACCGCGACTATGTCGAAGCCTGCGAGCGCCGCTTCGACCCGGCCGCCGCACCCGCCGTGATGAGCGGTCGAGACCTGGCATTCACCTTCGCCAGCCTGCGCGCGAACGACCTGATCTGGCGCTTCGTCGTCGACCACTGGCTGAAGGGAAAGGCACCGGAGCCTTTCGACCTGCTGTACTGGAACAGCGACGGCACCAGCCTTCCCGGCGTCCTGTACGCGTGGTACCTGAGGCAGATGTACTTCGAGAACAACCTGCGGCATCCCGGCCGGGTCCGGCTCGACGGCGAGCCGCTGGACCTGCGCGCGATCCGCGGCGCCTGGTACCTGCTCGCCGCCGAGGAAGACCACATCGTCCCGTGGCGCACCGCATGGCTTGCGCGCGGACTCCTGCGCGGCAGCCGCGAGTTCGTGCTGGCTGCCAGCGGGCATATCGCAGGCGTGGTGAATCCCGCCGCGAAGAACCGGCGTCATTTCCACGTGGCCTCCGGCCCCGGGGGCTCGCCCGCCCGCACCCGCACGCCCGAGGCCTGGATGGCCGCCGCCACCCGCCATGAAGGCAGCTGGTGGACCCACTGGGCGGCCTGGCTGAAGAAGCGGTCGGGCCGTCGGGTGAAGGCACCGGATATCGATGCCGACTTGCGATACCCGCCGATCGACCCTGCGCCGGGGCGCTACGTGCTTGACCGCTGACTGGCACGCTTGCTGCTTCGCAGCAGCGGTTTTCGCCGGAGGCCGAAGGGCCTTGGGTTAACATCTTCGTCACGATACGTCGCTACCGTGCGGCTCGGATCCGTCGAGCGGGCATCAGGTACGCGATGCGATCCGGTGCAGGTCCGGACAAGCTCGGTCGAAGGCATTGATCAACGAAGCAACGGAGGACCTGATGACGAAGAGAGTGGCGCTGGTTACGGGCGGCATGGGCGGCCTGGGCGAAGCAATCGCAACCAAGCTGTCCAACATGGGCGACACGGTCGTGGTCAGCTATTCGCCTGGCAATACGAAGGCGGCCGGCTGGCTCGAGGAAATGAAGGCGAAGGGCCATGCCATCCATGCGGTGCAGATCGATGTCTCCGACTTCGACTCCTGCGCGGCGGGCTGCGCGAAGATCATGGCCGAGGTGGGTCCGATCGACGTGCTGGTCAACAACGCCGGCATCACCCGCGACATGACCTTCAAGAAGATGGGCAAGGTCGACTGGGACGCCGTGCTCAAGACCAACCTCGACAGCGTGTTCAACATGTGCAAGCCGGTCGTCGACGGCATGGTCGACCGCGGCTGGGGACGCGTGGTCAACATCTCTTCGGTCAACGGCCAGAAAGGCGCCTTCGGCCAGACCAACTACTCGGCGGCCAAGGCCGGAATGCATGGCTTCACCAAGGCCCTCGCCCTCGAGGTCGCGCGCAAGGGCGTCACGGTGAACACCATCTCGCCGGGCTACATCGGCACCAAGATGGTGATGGCGATCCCGAAGGAAGTGCTCGACACGAAGATCGTGCCGCAGATCCCGATGGGCAGGCTGGGCAAGCCCGAGGAAGTCGCGGGCCTGGTGGCCTACCTGTGCTCGGAAGAGGCGGCCTTCGTCACCGGCTCGAACATCGCGATCAACGGCGGACAGCACATGTCGTGACCCGGGCAGCGTGCCCGCCCCGCGGCGGGCACGTGCGGCACGCCTTCATGTGATGCGGAACCGGTCCCGCCGGCACCAGATCGAGGCGGCCGGATGCCCCGCGCCGGTGACGTCGCGACCAGGGCTCAGCGCTTGCGCGACGCCTTCACCGCAGCCTGGGTGGCGTCGGTCGCGGCCTTGACGCCGGACCGCGCCATCTCCGACATCTGTCGGGTCGTGCGCGTCATTTCCTCGAATGCTGTCTGCCCGGCGACCATCGCGTGGCGCACGGCGTCCGCCGCCGCCGCCGCCCCCGGCGGCGCCGCATCGAGCAGTTTCTCCATCGTGCCTTGCAGGTCCGACGAACAGGCATCCATGCGCTGTCCGACCAGCTTCCCGAACTGGTCCTGCAGATCCGCGGCCACCGAGTAGACGCTTTCGGAGTAGTCGAGGGCCTGCTCGACCGCCTGTCCCGCAAGCTGCGTCCGCAATGCGATCGCATCTTCCGGCGTCTTTGCCTGGGCGAGTGCGTCGATGTTGCGCGTGCCCGCTTCGATGGCCTGCCGCGCGGCGTCGAGCTGCACCCCCAGCAGCTTCTGGGAGGCTTCCACCGTCAGCTGCGCGAAGCGGATCGCGGCCGACAGGTTTTCCTGCTGCAGCTTGGCCAGCTCTTCAGGCGACTTCAGGGGTTTCATCGACTCCAGCCTCCATGGACCACGGGAAATCCTTTAGAATCCGCGCCCCCGGCGAGGATCGCGCACCGGCAGGACGGGCGGTGAACGATGGGGTAGCTCACGCCAGCGTCCGCCCGGTTTCATCAACGGCATGTTCTGGCGCAGGGGCTGCCGGAAGCCAGGGCAGCGAAGACCGGATCATGCCCGATCCGCCGACCCGTGGCACGACGGCGAACAGGTGCATACTTCAATCCTGCAGCACCGACAGCCACCGCTGAATTGCCGGACGAGGGAAAAAGGGACCATGAGCGACACGCCGCGCATCATCAAGAAGTACCCGAACCGCCGTCTCTACGACACCGCCACCAGCACGTACATCACGCTGGCGAACGTGAAGCAGCTGGTCCTCGAACAGACGCCGTTCCAGGTGATCGACGCCAAGACGAACGACGACCTCACGCGCAACATCCTGCTGCAGATCATCCTCGACGAGGAGAACAGCGAGGCACCGATGTTCTCGTCCGACATGCTTTCGCAGATGATCCGCTTCTACGGCAACGCGATGCAGGGCATGATGGGCAACTACCTCGAGAAGAACATCCAGACGTTCATGGGCATCCAGCAGCAGTTGCAGGACCAGTCCCGGTCGCTCTACGGCAGCAGCCCGATGGTGAACACCGAGGCCTGGAACCAGATCGTCAAGATGCAGGGGCCGGCGGTGCAGAGCCTGATGAGCGGCTACCTCGAGCAGAGCGCGAAGATGTTCGTCGACATGCAGCAGCAGATGCAGAAGCAGACGCAGAACATGTTCAGCGGCTTCCCGTTCCCGGGCTTTGGCGGCACGTCCGGCACGACGGGCACGTCCGGCACGGCAGGCACCACCGGCACCAAGCCGGAAGAGAAGTAGCGTTGCCTTCCGCGAAGCAGCGCCCCGCCCCTGCCGGCGGCGCGAACCCCGGGCGTGCACCGGGCGGGAATCGGGATGCGCCCGCAAAGGCACCGCCGGCGGCGGCGCCCCGGGTCGGCTTCGTGTCGCTCGGCTGCCCCAAGGCACTGGTCGATTCCGAGCGCATCCTGACCCAGCTGCGCGCCGAGGGATACGCGATCTCCCCCGACTATGCCGGTTCGGACATGGTGATCGTGAACACCTGCGGCTTCATCGGCGCTGCGGTCGAGGAGTCGCTCGAGGCGATCGGCGAAGCCCTGGCGGAAAACGGCAAGGTGATCGTCACCGGCTGCCTGGGCGCCAAGGGCACGGTGGTGCGCGACAACTTCCCGAACCTGCTCGCGGTCACCGGCCCGCATGCCACCGACGAGGTGATGAAGGCGGTGCACGACTACATGCCGCGCCCGCACGATCCGTTCACCGACCTGGTGCCGCCGCAGGGCATCCGCCTCACGCCGCGGCACTATGCCTACGTGAAGATCTCGGAGGGCTGCAACCACCGCTGCACCTTCTGCATCATTCCCTCGATGCGCGGCGACCTGGTGTCTCGGCCGGTAGGCGACGTGCTGCAGGAAGCCGAGCACCTGGTG
>JAIENF010000117.1 GCA_019751575.1 Burkholderiales bacterium | reverse complement strand
GACCGTGCCGCGGATCGTCCGCGCAGCGGCGAGCCGATGCGCGAGCGCAGCCGTCCTTCCGATCGCGGCCCCGACCGCGCGGCCGGCAGCAGCGCTCGCCGCCGGATGGCGGACGACCCGCTGTTCACCACCGCCTACGTGCCGCCGCCCTTGCCGGAGGCGACCGTTCATGGCGCAGGCCCGACCGTCGGGGCCAGTGCCGAGGCCCCGGCCGTCGCGCGGAGACGCCGTTTCCCGGTGCCGGCGCTGCTCTCGGCGCCGCCCGAGTCGGCCTGACCGGATCGACGACGATGCGGTTGCCCGGATTCCTAGCCGGCGCAGCCCGCCTGCCGCGGGCAGCTGTCGTGGTTGCCGCCGCGGCGCTCCTGTGGACGTTGCAGCCGCTTCCGGACGCCGCTGCACAGGCCGCCCCCGCATCGACCGCCGTACGGCAGGGCATTGCATCGGCCCATCCACTGGCCAGCGATGCCGGGCACCGCGTGCTGGCGGCAGGCGGCAACGCCTTCGATGCCGCCATCGCGGTGGCAGCGGTGCTGGCGGTCGTCGAGCCGTATTCCTCCGGCGTCGGCGGCGGCGGGTTCTTCCTGCTGCACCGGGCGCGCGACGGGCACGAGGTCATGGTCGATGCGCGCGAGACTGCGCCAGCCGCAGCGGACGCACGCCTCTACGTGGACGCCTCCGGCCGCGCGATCCCGCGCGCCTCGCTCGACGGACCGCGTGCCGCCGGCATCCCCGGCCTTCCGGCGGGACTCGCCCACCTGGCGCAACACTACGGTCGATTGCCGCTGTCCCGATCCCTGGCCCCTGCGATCGCGCTGGCCCGTGACGGGTTCGCGGTCGATGCCCGCTTTGTCAACGTCGCCCGGCTGGCCGCCGTCCGACTGCAGCGCGATGCCCGGACCGCGGCCATCTTCCTGCCGCACGGCAGGCTGCCGCAGGAAGGGGACCCCCTGCGCCAGCCTGCCCTCGCGGCCACCCTCGACCGGCTCGCCGCCGAGGGCCATGCCGGATTCTATTCAGGGCCGGTGGCAGCGGAACTGGTAGCGGCCGTGCGCGGCGATGGCGGGATCTGGCAGGCGCAGGATCTTGCAAGCTACGCGGTAGTCGAACGCCCGCCCATGCGCATCGCGTTCCGCGGCGTGACCATCACCGCCGCCGCCCTGCCGTCATCCGGTGGCGTGGTCATCGGCCAGAGCCTGGGCATGCTCGCACGGTTCGGCGCGTTCGACCATCGTTCGCCGGACGGGGCCCACCTCGTGTCCGAAGCACTGCGCCGGGCGTTCGACGACCGCGCGCGCTGGCTGGGCGACCCGGCGTTCGATCCGGTCCCGATCGAGCGGCTGCTGTCCGCGGCCCACCTGAAGGCCCGCGGCGCGGACATCGATCCCCGGAAAGCGACGCCGAGCGCCAGCCTGGGTACCGGGAGCGCGGGTCCGGAAAGCACCGACACGACGCATTTTTCCGTGGTCGACCGCGACGGCAACCGGGTCGCGGCAACCTTGACCATCAATACCCTGTTCGGCTCGGGCTTCATCGCCGGCAACACCGGCGTGCTGTTGAACAACGAGATGGACGACTTTGCCCTGCCCGACGAGCAGCCCAACGCGTACGGACTGATCGGCCGCGGAGCGAACCTGATCCAGCCCGGCAAGCGCCCGCTGTCGAGCATGACCCCGATGTTCGTCGAGTCCGCCTCGGGCGTGCACGTGCTGGGTACCCCGGGCGGCTCGCGGATCATCAGCATGCTGCTGCTGGCGGTGCTCGACATCGCCTCGCCGCGCCCACCGTCGCCCGCCGAACTCGTGGCGCGCCCACGCTACCACCATCAGTTCAGGCCTGACCGCATCGAGGCCGAGCCCGACGCCTTCCCGGATGCATGGACAGGCGCCCTGCGCGCCCGTGGCCATTCGGTCGAGGCGGGACGCCGTGCATGGGGCAACATGCAGCTGGTGTTCATCCCGCGGGACGGCGGCGAGGTCGTGGTCGCGAACGACCCCCGCGGCCGCAGCGGCATAGCCTGGTTCTGAGTCAGGCAGCGCCGTCGAGGTAATCGACGTAGCGAGCGACACCCTCGCCCACCGAGGCGAACGGCGCGGCATAGCCGGACCTGCGCAGCAAGGTGAGGTCGGCCTCGGTGAAACTCTGGTACTTCCGGGCGAGGTCGGCCGGCATCGGGAAGTACTCGAGCAGCCCGGCGCTGCGCATCGCGTCCGGCGTCATCGCAGCCTCGCCCTGGCGCGCACGGCAGGCGTTGATGGTGGCCACCGCCACGTCGTTGAAGGTCTGCGCGCGGCCCGTGCCGCAATTGTAGATGCCACTGGCATCGGCCTTTCCGAGGAAATGCAGGTTCACCGCCACGACGTCATCCACCGACACGAAGTCGCGCCGCTGCTCGCCGTCGCCGTACCCGTCGGAACCGGCGAACAGGCGCACCTTCCCGTTGGCGCGGTACTGGTCGAAGAAATGCATGGCGACCGAAGCCATGCGTCCCTTGTGGCGCTCGCCAGGACCGTACACGTTGAAATAGCGAAGCCCGATGATCGGTGCAGTGCGTTCCGCGAGCTGCCGGCGCACGACCTGGTCCGCCAGGAACTTCGAATACCCGTAGACATTCAGCGGGCGCTCGAACTCGCGCGACTCGCGGAAGACCCCGCCGCCGCCATAGACCGCCGCGGACGAGGCGTAGACGAGCGGGATCTCCTCGGCCTGGCAGAACTCGAGCAGCTCGACCGTCCAGCGGTAGTTGTTGTCCATCATGTAGCGGCCGTCGGACTCTACCGTGTCCGAGCAGGCACCCTGGTGCAGCACCGCTTCGATGCCGCCTTCGAATGCGCCGCCGGAAAGCGCCTCGAGGAAGTCTTCCTTGTCGAAATAGTCGGCGATCTCGCAATCGACGAGGTTGTGGAACTTGTCGCCCCGGGTGAGGTTGTCCACCGCGATGATGTCGCGCTCGCCGCGCGCGTTGAGGGCGCGCACCACGTTCGCCCCGATGAACCCGGCCGCGCCGGTGACGATGTAATAGCCTGCCATGCTCAGCTTCCTTCCTGCGGGGGAGCGGCGAGTTCTTCGGGGCGCACGACGGCGGTGCCGAGCTTGCCGACCACGATGCCCGCCGCGCGATTGGCCACCCGCATCGCCTCGGGCAAGGGCGCGCCGCAGGCGAGCATCACGCCGATCGTGGCGATCACCGTATCGCCCGCCCCGCTGACATCGTAGACCTCGCGCGCATGGGTGGGCTGGTGGTGCATGCCGTCGGCGTCGAACAGGGTCATGCCCTCCTCGCTTCGGGTGACCAGCAGCGCGTCGAGCCCGAGCTCGGTGCGCATCCGCTGCGCCTTCTCGGCCAGCATGGCCTCATCCGTCCATTGGCCAGCGACCTGGCGGAACTCGCTTCGATTCGGGGTCAGCAGCGTCGCACCCCGGTAGCGCCGGTAATCCTCTCCCTTCGGGTCCACCAGCACCGGCTTGCCTGCCTCGCGCGCCGCGGAGATCATCCGCTCGATGTGGGCGAGCCCGCCCTTCGCGTAGTCGGACAGGATCACCACGTCGCACTCGGGGAGCGCCGCCTCGAAGGCGGCGAGCTTCGATGCAAGCACCTCGTGGCTCGGCAGCGTCTCGAAGTCGATGCGCATCAACTGCTGCTGGCGGCCGATCACGCGCAGCTTGACCGTGGTCGAGATCGTCGGGTCGCAGTGCATGTCGGCGACCACGCGCTCGGCGCAGAGCAGGCGCTCGAGGGCAACACCGGCCTCGTCGTCGCCGACCACGCACAGCAGGCGCGTACGCGCGCCCAGGGCCGCCGCGTTGCGCGCGACGTTCGCAGCACCGCCGGGGCGCTCCTCGCTGCGCTCGATGCGCACCACCGGGACCGGCGCCTCGGGCGATATGCGATCGACGGCGCCGAACCAGTATCGATCGAGCATCACGTCGCCGACCACCAGCACGCGCCCGGTGCTGGCCCGCTCGCAGGAGTAGCCGTGGCCGTCGGGACCTGCGGCGGAGCGTGGTGCCTTGGTCATCGCGCGACGGAAGCCTTCGATCGTGCGCGCACGATGCGGGTGGTGCACGACACCTGGACCGGCGCATCGGCGACCGCTCCATGGCCGTCCCGGCCACAGGGACTGCCGGCACCGATCAAGGGGGTCTTCATGGCCTAGCCCCGCGTCTGCTCGATGATCGAACCCAGCGCCGCCACCGGATCCACTGCCTGGGTGATCGGACGGCCGATGACCAGGTAGTGCGCGCCCGCGGCGATCGCCTCGGCCGGGGTGGCGATGCGCGCCTGGTCATCGGCCGCCGCGGTGGATGGCCGCACGCCGGGGGTGACCAGCACGAAGCCGGGCCCGCAGTGCTCGCGCAGCAGGCGCGCCTCGCGCGGGGAGCAGACGACCCCGTCCATCCCGCTGTCCTTCGCCAGCAGCGCCAGGCGCAGCACCTGTTCCTCGGGGCTTGCGGCGATGCCGACCTCGGCCAGGTCGGCGCCATCCATGCTGGTGAGGACCGTCACGGCGATCAGCAGGGGCCGCGCGCTGAACGGCA
>JAIENF010000451.1 GCA_019751575.1 Burkholderiales bacterium | reverse complement strand
CCGCCTTCCACGGCGAAACCGTGCGCCTGGCTGCCGGCTGGAACGGCGGCGTGGTGATGCTGGGCCTGCGCACCAGCCAGTTCGGCAAGCGCCGCTTCAGCGAGTGGATCGACTTCCTGCATGCGTGCGCGGCCGAGAAAGACGTCGTGGTCTATGCCAACGAGGCTGCGGCATGATGCAACTGAGCCTGGGCCGGGGCATGAGCTCGCACCACAGTGCTGTCGCCCAGCGCGACGAGTGGCTGACGCCGCCGCATGTGCTGGAGGCGCTGCAGCCCTTCGATCTGGACCCGTGCGCGCCGATCGTTTGCCCGTGGCCGATCGCCCGGGAGCACTACACCGTGATGCAGGACGGCCTGTCGCAGCCGTGGCGCGGCAGGGTGTGGCTGAACCCGCCGTACGGCCCGAAGACCCGGCTGTGGATGCGCCGGTTGGCCGAGCACGGCGACGGCATCGCCCTGATCTTCGCCCGCACGGAAACCGCCATCTTCTTCCCGTGGGTGTGGGACCACGCCGCTGCGCTGCTGTTTCTGAAGGGGCGCCTGCACTTCCACTACGTCGACGGCCGCCGGGCCGCGGCGAATTCCGGTGCGCCGAGCGTGCTGGTGGCCTACGGCCGGGAGAACCGCGACCGCCTCGCGCAGTCGGGGCTGCCGGGGAAGCTGATCGACATCCGGGGCGCCGCATGATCACCACGGTCCCAATCCGCACCGGCACGGGGATGAATGCCCGCGAGCACCACATGGCCCGGTCGCGCCGCGTGAAGCAGGAGCGGCGGCAGACGGGGCTGGTACTGCTGACCTGCACGCGGCCGCAGCTGCCGTGCACCGTGCTGCTGACGCGCATCGCCCCGTCGAACGGCCTCGACGACGACAACCTGGCCGGCGCGCTGAAGGGCGTGCGCGACCAGATCGCCGAATGGCTGGGCGTCGACGACCGGCACCGGGATCGCGTCGCCTACCGGTACGCCCAAGAGCGCGGCAAGTGGGGCGTGCGCATCGAGTTCCAGCCTGCGGGGCCGGCATGAACAGCAAGAACAAGCCCGCCCCGACCGCCGGGGAGCGGCGCCATATCGAGCGCGTGAAGGCGCTGGACTGCGTGGTCTGCGGCGTCTCAGGCCCGTCGGAGGCCCACGAAATCAAGCAGGGCAGCTGGTTCCTGTCCTGCGCGCTTTGTGCGGACTGCCATCGAGGCAGCCGCAACGGCATCCACGGCGAGAAACGGATGTGGCTGGTGACGAAGATGACCGAGCTCGATGCCTTGAACGAAACCCTACGGAGGCTGTACGCATGATTCGCACCGACGCCGAAGCCTGGCAGGCCTATCCGGACGACCGGTGGGTGTACGACCGCCTCGAGCTCGCCACGCTTTCCGGCTATCCGTGCGGCCCCGCCGGCACCGAGCCCCCGGCGAAGTTCCAGTGGCGCAACGGCTGGCAGACCGACTGGTGGATGAAACCCATCCTCAACCTCGACGGCATGGGGCTGGGATCGCGCCCGTACCAGTTCCCGGTGCCGCCCGGGCACTTCTGGATGCCGCGGTTCTATGGTGAGCACCTGAGCCTCGACTTCGAGTTCACCGGCGGCGCGTGGATGTGCGTGCTGGCCGTGCGAGCGGTCTACGGGCCCGCGTGGCGTGTGGCGATGTGGGAGCGGGTGAGCACCGAGGGCCGGGTGCTGCCACGCGCCCTGCAGGTCGTGGACGCCAGCGTGGTGAACATCGAGACGATCGGCGGCAACCTGATCGAGGCACATCTGCGCGGCAACCCGGACTTCGCCGGCGTGGAAAAGGGTGACCTGATTGTGGTTTGGGCGGACGACCCGCGCGTGGTAGATGCGACGCGCAACCCGTACTTCATCCCCGCCCCGGAAGACTGCGACGGGCAGCTGAAGGTGCCGCGCGTAGGCTTCCTGCGCATGCCGCTGCAAAGGGCAGCAGAGGAAGACATCACGAAGACCGACGGCTGGTCGACGCGGCAGACGCTGGATCGCATGGTCGCCGCGTCCGTGGGACATGTCCCATCGCGTCCCGACAAAATGTCCCACTGTCCCGACAAAGAGGCTGCAAAGCACGGAAGCGAAAAGGAAATTCCGAGTGGGACGCGTCCCAACTACCCGTGGCCAGGAGAGCCGGAATGAAGTTTCGAGGCGTTGGACCCGCGCTGCTGTTCGCCTTTGCAAACCATGAGGTGGTCGAGCAAAGCGCCGTGTTCCGCATGCGCGGCCCGTCGAAATCGACCAGCGACGAGAAGATGACGCCGCAGGATGTGGCGGCACAGGCCGCGCAGATTCAGGGCATCGTCGCGAGGCTTCGCGAGCCTTCGCGCAGCGCGGTGCTGCTGAAGTACACCGCCGGGCAGGAGAAGAACGCCGCGTACCATGTGCTGGGCCCGTACGTCGACGACGACGCCGTGAAGGGTCGCGCCATGCTGGCGCTGGCCAACAGGTCGAAGAACGTTACCGTGGGCGCCGTGGCGCAGCGCCTGGGCGTGCCTGTGACCGACGTCGAAGCGGCCCTGCCGCGTGTCGCGCGCCTGCTGGCCGACTGGCGCGCCGACGGCGAAGATCAGATCGGACAGGTGCTGCGACAGCGGGGACTGATTCATGCCGATTGAACGAGTGCCGATCCCGCTCAAGATTCGCTGGCGCAAGGCCCGGACGCGCACGGCGAAGCAGCTGGAGGCCTTGCGCAAGAAGCGGGCCGAACTGAAGGCGCAGAACCTCGCTCAGCGCGTGCTGGTGCGCTCGAAGCGGCCGGAGGAACCGGACATCCTTGACGAGCTCGGCATACCGAAGGAACCGACGCCGTGACCATGTACTACGAACGCATCGGCATGAATCTGGTCGGCTTGTCCGGAAACGCATCGCAGCGCCGGAAGATGAGGCGCAAGCTGCTGCGCGCGCCGAAGGAACCGACAACGTGAGCTACCTGCTGTTTGCCGGAGAAGACTACTACCCGGAGGGCGGGGCCTGGGACTTGCAAGGCCGCTTCGACACGATCGACGCGGCCATTGCGGGTCACGATGCCCGGTTCGACTACAACGGCGGGTGGGCGAACGTGCTGTGTCTGAACTCGCTGAAGATCGTCAAGGTCTTCGGCCCCGACGGGGAGGCATGGCGCGACCCGGAGCCGGAGCCGTGAACCGCAAGGCCCGCATCAACCGGCGGCACGCGCGCGCCCGCTCGAAGCCGTGGGTGATCTTCTGGTCTGGCAGAGCTCCGACCTACATCGGGGTCGTCGGCGGTCTGCCAGCGTACTTTTCCGGCGCCATGGCGTACACGCGCCAGCCGCCGCAGCGGTACGAGATCCTGCCACCTTGACGAAAAAAACGGGATAGGTATCGTGTGCGCCTAGGCAACGTCGGAGAGCTACCTCCTCGCTCCGGCCTGTCCTGTCCTGCAGCACTTCTAACCCTGGCAGCGTCGTGGCTGCCGGGGTTTTTCTTTTCCAGCGCCGGCCCCGTGGCCGGCGTTTTCATTGGAGCGCGACATGGCGAAAGCTACTGGCGTCAAGCGGGTCGGGACTGGCCTTACCCTGGTGGGCGTGGTGCCGCGCTCGCCGGGCTCGACCGACGCATCGATCGAAATTATGAATATGGGCGCCGTGGCGCTCAACGCCTGCGCGATCCGCACGCGGTCCGAAGGCATGATGGCGAGCTACACGGTGGCCGACAGCCTGGCCGAGTACTCCAACCCCGACCTGCTGGGTTGCGTCGCGCCCGACGGCAACCAGGGCGACCCGACCACGCTGGCGGCCGGCGCGAGCGTGAAGTTCGACGTGCCGTTCCGGTCAGACACGGAAATCGAGGTCTGGGCCGGTGTTGCAGCCGGCGAGACGATCGTGTCGATGGTCGGGGAGGGCTGATCCATGGTCTGGCGTCCGCGGGTTCGCAGGGGTCGCGGCGCGACCGGTACGGGATCGGCGACGACAAACGGCAATTCGATCGATCAGACGCAGCCGGTTGCCGGGGTCACGCGCATCTTCGACGTGGCCGGCGTGTCGCGGCCGATCAGCGTGGTCTTCACGATCGGCCTGGGCGATTCGCTCAACATGCACACGACCACGGACCCCGCCGGCCTGACGAACGAAAACCACGCCAGCTGGACGGAAGCCCGCGCAACCAGCGGCGCCAGCACGATCGAAACGGTCAGCGACCGGCGTGTCGTCGGCATCCGCGTCCGCCGCACCGCAGGCACCGGGTCGTCCAGCGTGCGGGTGTTCGCGCCGGAGCGTGGCCCCGGCTACAACCCGACCTACAACCCGACCTACAACCCGGCGTATGACGTGTCGCCGCTCGGCGTTGCAGACACTCGCCGCTTTCTGACCCAAGCAACGATGGGTCCGACTGTCGCCGACGTCGATAACTTCAGCGGCACGTTCGGGACGTGGATCAACAACCAACTGGCCCTGCCGGCCGAAATGGCGCTGTCCACCAACTCGGCGGTGGACTTTTCGACGGGAAACGCTTTTGCAGAGGACCCTGGGCGAGAAATAATGCGCCAGTCGATCCTGTCGACGGCGCAACTGAAGATGC
>JAIENF010000094.1 GCA_019751575.1 Burkholderiales bacterium | reverse complement strand
CAATGCTTGTCAAGTCCGTCGGTGTCATGCTTCCAGTGGACGACCTAGCCGCAGCGGAGGCGTTCTACTCAGGCGAACTCGGTATGGAGCGAGTGTTCTGGGACGCTGGCGTCTTGGTCCTGGAGGGCGACGGCGGGGGGCGCCTCGTGCTTGTCCATGATGTCGAGAAAAAGACCCACGAGGTCTCGCTACGCACTAGCGCTCTACGCGGTGTATTGCTGGTCTCACAATGTCCGCGTGTTGCACGTCGGCTGGAAGAACTCGGGCTCACAGTGTTTCCACGAGAAGAGCCTTCGTGGGGCGGCCTCTTTATCGACTTTATTGACCCCTTTGGAAATCGGCTTTCTCTGTACTCAGCGGGCGGATGACTTCAGCGACCGGGAGCTCGTTTTGTGTCAGCCATCCATCTAGGCGAAAGAGCGGGAACCATATGGAGAGTATCAAGGGCGCGTTGCTTTTCGAATCCGCTTTGCGCCAGCGTATCGGGAAGTTCTCGCGGGACCAGATGGCTGGGGAACGAGAAGAAGATTGTCGGTCTTGGCCCTGTGGCCTAGGCTCTCGCATCGTCACACTGTAGGGTCTGGCGTACGAGCCGCTCCGCAAAACCGTCGCGCAGAAGGCTGCTGTTCGCTACGCTGCACCCTCTCGCACGCTACTGGTTTCCGCCGCTCAACTCGCTACTTAGGCCTCTGCTGAATGCCCGCCCCAGCCACCCGCGATTACTTTGCCGAACTGTACGTTGCAGGTATGTTTGGCGACGTCGGCTGGTCTGTGTACTTTCCGAAGCGCGACGTTGGGTTCGACTTTATCGCAACGAAGCGAGTCGACGATCAGGTTGTACTTCGCCCGATCCAGGTGAAGGGACTGTATCCAACCTTGACCCGGAGAACTTCGCCAACGTACGGCTTCTCGGGCAGGCTGACCGCGACCCACCCGGATATGGTGCTTGTCCTCCCGTACTTTTCTGTATCGAATCCACACTATCCAGATCACATCGCGTACTTGCCGCTTTCAAGGATCGCCCGCCCATCGAGGGGCGGTTTTCGCGCGCATCCTGCCTCTTTCGACTCCGGCAAATCGTATCCGCGCAGAGACTATCGGGACTTCTTTGATGAGAGCGGACTCCGTGCAGTTGAGCGAAGCACGTGGGGCCTTCGCTAACCCCGGCCTTCGAGCCGTACCTCCACTAGCGACGCCCCGCGAGTCGGGGTCAGTTGTTGTCCGTCTCGCTGAGCGCCGCTGGTTGCTGCCGCTCAACTCATTCGTTCGGCGTCTACATGCTTGACCACGCACTTCTCCGCGACTTCTGCTCGAAGTTCTATGGCTACGGCAACCCCTTGGCCCAGCATTGGTTCATCTCGATGGAGGAAGGAGGCGGAAACACCGAGCAAGAGCTTGAGCGTCGGCTTGTCGCTTGGCGTGACAGGGGCTGCCGCGACCTCGAGGACGTATCCGAGTATCACCGCGCGATCAGGCAGGACGAATGGTTTGGCCCGCATCCGAAGATTCAGCGAACGTGGGCAGCGATGATCAGGGTCGAACTCGCATGGGGCGGACTTTCTACTGATGTCGAGTCTGTTCGCCGATATCAACGCGATCATCTCGGGCGCACCAACGGCTCCACACGGCTTTCCCCGCTCCTTCCGCTGCCTTCCAAGTCCCTGGATCATTGGCACTACCCCGCCTGGACGGCGGATCACGCCTTTCTGACGCGCTCGCGATATCGAGACGAGTTCCTAGCTGTCAGGGTTGCACACCTCGCTCAAGCCTTGAGTGTGAATCAGCCTCGCACGGTCACGTTCCTCGGACTCTCGTGCCTTCCACAGTGGCAGCGGATCGCTGGCAACACGCCCTTGGTACCGTCCGAGCTCGGGCATGTAGGCAAGAGCGGCCAAACAACCTTTGTGGTCTGCACGCACCCAGCTGTCAAGGGTGTGAAGAATGAGTACTTTGTTGCAGTTGGCCGACATCACCGCGACAGCTAAGCCGGCGTTCGAGCGCAGCTCCGCCAGCGGCGCCCGACAAGCCGGGCTCTGTTTCCCGTTTCGCGGGGCGCCGATGGTTACGGCCGCTCAAGTCGTTCGTTCGGCATTGCCTGATCAGAATCCTGGGTACTTCTGCCCAATCTGCTGATTTAGCGCGTCGCTCTCGCCGTCATCCCCGATTGCCAAATCCTTGCATGCAAAGAGGTCCGCTGCGAGCTCGGAGGTGACCGATACGCGCGAGCTTGATATCCGATACTTCGTAGCTGCAGCCGCCCAGCGCAGACGATGGATCGACCCGAATCAGGAAGTCCGGATGGCCCACCCACGGCGTCACGAGCAGCGTGCCATGGAACAGGACTGGAGTCCCGCGTATCAGCCCCTCGCGCGCGCCGTCTGCGCGACAGCGTAATCACACCGGGCTTCGCTTAGCGCAAGGGCGTCCGGAAAGGATTGCCGCAGTTTCGACTAGTACCGGGCTGTGTTTCATGCGCGACGCCCTTGTCCGGGATCAGCGTCATCTCCTCCGTGTCCTCCGCCTGCTTCAGCGGCGTCACGACGTCGACCTGGTAAAGATGCGTCAGATAAGCATCGGCAGAGAAATTGACTAGATCCGACGCCGCGTAACGGAGCCCCCTTCGAGCTGCTACATCCGTCTCGTGCCCCTGGTCCTTTGCTGCTGATCGGCATTCGATGCCCCCTGAGGCTCACCCGGTGAGCCCGGATGCGCACATGCTCCACCGACCCAACAAGTGCCACGTCCGACGACCGCGCGGACCGAGGCGTTGCCGGACGGGTTCAACAACACAGCAGAATGGACAGTATCGGTGGAACAAGAAGAAGCCGTCATCATTGCTACCCGCCCGACGGAGGAGCGTTATGGTGAAATGTGATACGCGATGGTGCCTTCAAACCCGCGCTCCATAAACCCGAACGGCTGCATTCAATGACCCACACTAGCGAATCGTCCCCAAACGACCCTGAGCCCGCAGCAGCCGAACTTCGTTCGCTGCTCGGGACGCTGCGCGAATTGCTGCCCCCCGGCAAGAAGAAGATTGATACCCCGGTTGCTGAGGAGGTGAGTCGCAAGGTGAATCTGCTCGCCGTGCACCTGCCGAAGACGCCCGACGAGGCCGAGGCGCTGCGATGCCTTGCCCTGATCGGTGTGGCAATCGCCCGCGGCAGCAAGGACGCCGCCAAGCGCAAACCGCGTCCTGCGCGCTGGTCGCAAAACCGGCCTGCGCCGCTGACAACTCTCCAGCATGCTGACGAACGCGCGGCCGCGCTGGGCCTTCTGACTGCGTTGAAGGCTGACTGGGCCGCGCCTTACGCACTCGACGAGGCGGTCGATCCAGACACCGACAAGACTCTTTTCACAGCCCTCATCAAGTGGGCGGTCAACGCCAGCCTCACGCAGTCCGCATTCATCGAACACCTCGCCCGTGTGCTGGAGGCAGGCCCGCCGCGCACAATTGATCGTATCCAGCAGGTACTGAAGACCGCCTCGAAGGAACTGGCCGCCACGGACATAGAGGCCGGGCCGACCCTGCCAGACGCCTACCTCGCACTGGCCAACGCGATCACGCGCATCTGCCAGCGGAATGAAACCGCACCCAAGACAACGGCTGCACTACAGGTTCAGGTGCTCGTTTTGCTCGACGTGGTCACCAGTCGCGATCCAGCTGTGCTGTTCGAACCCTTGACCGCGCAGGCACTCGTCGCACTGTCCGCTCCGCTTGGCGGCTGGGCGAAGACCGCCTCCAAGCCGCTTGCGGCCCTCGCGCGGCGCATGGTGTCGCTTTCGATCCATCACGCGCGGCTGCGCGGTGTCGATGACGCGGCCGACGTCCGCCATCTATTGCAGCATGCCGCATCGATCCTACCGATCGACAAGGTCGCCAGCCGGTTCGTTTCCGCACGCGACTTGATCAAGCAGATACGCACACCGGTACCGGAAGACGCCACAAGGGGCGCACCCGGCACCACCATCGCTGCCGCCGGGTTACAGGAGCAGCTGGGTGCCCTGCTGGTCGCCTGGGATGTGCTGCACGACGGCGTATCCGATCCTGCCACTGGCAGGGAGGTTGCGGCGCTGATCGAGCTGGTTGCCCGCAAGGCCAATGTAGAACGCGTTGGTACCCACGGCGAGATCGTGCCCTTCCAGCCCCTGCAGCACTACCTCGCCGCGCCGAGCCCGACCCCGCCAAGCCAGGTCCGCATTGAGGTCCCGGGCGTGCGCGCTATGCGTAACGACGGCAGCTATCGACTGTTAACGCGGGCCGTGGTCTGGCCCATCCCCTGATCCAAGGAGCGCCATGCACACCATCTGCATCGACTTCGGCACGAGTTCGCTTCGCGCAGCGCTGCTCAGGCAAAGGACGCTCAACGCTGTCAACGCCGAAGTAATTCTGACCCACTTTGCGCGGAATCGCCGAAGTAAAACTGACCCACCTGGGCGGCCTGTTCAGTACTCCGCCTACCCGGCGGCCTCCACCTCCTTCCGAGCCGTCACCCCGGCCTTGCGCTTGTCCTTCAGCCGATAGCTCT
>JAIENF010000512.1 GCA_019751575.1 Burkholderiales bacterium | reverse complement strand
GCCGGTCTCCCCTTCGAACACGTCTTCCGGCACCGCGATCACCACCGGACCGGGCCGCCCCGCAGTGGCGATGTCGATCGCACGGGCGACGGTCTCGAGCAGCTTCGAGGGATCGTCGACCTGCGTCGACCATTTCGCCAGGTCGCCGAAGGTCTGGCGATAGTCGACCTCCTGGAACGCATGCCGGCCGAGCTCGTCGCGCGACACCTGGCCGCAGATCATCACGAGCGGCAGCGCGTCGTGCATCGCCGAGTGGATGGCGATGGAACCGTTGGTCGCGCCCGGGCCGCGGCTCACCAGGAACAGGCCCGGCCTGCGCGTGGCCTGCGCGTCGGCCAGCGCCGCGAACCCCGCGCCGGCCTCGTGGCGGCAGACCACGAGGTCGACCGGCGAATCGATCAATGCATCGAGCAGCGGCAGGTAGCTTTCGCCAGGCACGCAGAACGCACGGTCGATGCCACGCGCTGCAAGCAGTTCGACCAGGGCGCGTGCGACCGGGACAGTCGGCGCGCCCATCAGGTGTTCCACGCGCCGATGACCAGCCGCACCTTGCCGCTGATGCCGGGCTTGCCGCCGCTGTCGAACGGGATCTGCACCTGCACCTTGCCCTCCTTCAGCTTGCGGTAGGAAAGCTCGGTGGTGGCCACGCCGATCGAGTCGCTCTGCCAGCTGTACTTCACGCTCCAGTCGCCGCCGGCGGCCGCGGGCGGAACCATCTCGACGATCGCGGTATCCCGGAACAGGTAGCCACCCTCGTAGTGCTGGTCGGGCCAGAACACCTTCTCGACCTGGTAGTCGGGCACGCGCACGCCGATCGTCATCGCGTAGGCGAGCGACGGACGTTCCTGGTCGACGCGCGCGCGGTTGGCCAGGAACACCGTCGACAGGTAGATCGAACGCCGGTCCTTCTTCGCCGGCTCGGTCAGCTCGGCATGCGTGCGGCAGGCAGGCGAATCTTCCTCGGACGTGCGACGGCTCAGGTACCAGCGCTTCCCACGCGGACCGGTCAGCAGTTCCACCTGGTAGAGCGCCTGCACCTTGCGTCCTTCAAGGTCGGGAGGAACGGCCACGCCGGCGACATCCACCCAGATGTCGACACGCACGTCGCCGAACAGGAAGCGGGTGAGGTTCTGGTAGGCCTCCTCGCTGTTGACGATGCCGAACGGACCCGAATGCGCACGATAGGCATAGCCGACCGCAGCCGGTACCGTGGGCTTGCCACTGTCGTCGACACCCCAGACCGTCGCGTTCTCGATGCGTACCAGCCCGTCGCTGCCATGCCCGGCGAACGCCCGCGACAATCCCCGGCCGGCTTCGTAGTCGCCGCGGTTGGTGCCGACCATGCAGAACATGCGCGAGGCCGGGAACGCCTTGTCCGGCATGAAGTCGACCCGGCCGGTGGCCTTGAATACCGCCTTCAGGTCGAGGAAGCCGGCCATGCGTTCGCGGTTGAACGTGTTCATCTCGTTCAACGACAGCCAGGACGGCGTGTTGAAGCCGGCCAGGTCGATGCCGTTGTGCGGCGTGGCGTAGGTGAACACCTTGTCCACGGAGGCGCGCGCCGCGGCGTCTCCCAGCTTGCGGTTCTGCAGGAAGGCGCGCACGACCAGCCCGCCCATCGAATGCGCGACCAGGTAGCAGCGGAACGTCGCCGGATCGAAGCCCGTGCCGCGGCGTTCGCAGACCAGCGCCTTCACCTTCAGCACGAGGTCGCTCAGGCCACGGGCATAGGTCTCGATATCCTTCGCCTTGCCGTCGCCGAGCAGGTCCGAGCCATCGTCGTAGTAGCGGTAGATCACGATCGACTGCTGCGGGATGCCCTTTGCAGACGTGCCGTCCGCGCCCACCCGTGGCTTCCAGTCGGGGTCGAGGATGTCGAGCCCGTTCTCGTAGACCGTGCGGTAGCCGTAGTCGGCCGCCAGCCGAAGCACGGGCGATTCGAACACGAACTTCTTCGCTGGCGAGGACTTCTCGATGTTCGCGCGGTAGACGGTCGAGCCGAGGTTGAAGCCGCAGAACGGGTCCGCCGCCGTCTCGTTGCGTTCGTCCTCGGTCATCGCATAGCCGCGCACGTAGATGATCGGATGGCCTGCCGGGTCCATGGCTTCCTCGCTGCGCGAAAGAGATCAGGCGATGTTGCACCCCGCCCACGTACCTTGCAATCGCCGGTACCCTCAGCCCCCGCTGCGCCGCCTGCGCGCGCGCCAGGCCCATACCACCTTCAGGTACCAGACGCCGGACACCACGGCATAGGTGAGCAGGCCGATGACGACGGCGAGGATCGAAAGCCCGACCGCGAGCGGCTTGCCCACGCCGGTGACATGCCGCCATGCCCGTGCCAGCGCTGTCTCCCCCGGGCGCACCTCAGGCCCGGCCTCCGGTTCGTCCGCCGCCGGCGGCGGACGGTCGGGCTCGCCCAGCACGAAGGTGCCGAGGCGCCACGCGACGAAATAGACCGGACCGAAGGTGATCGGGTTGGTCACCAGCGTGCTGGCGATCGCCGTGGGCACGTTTGCGCGCAGCACGACCGCGGCCCCGGCGGCCAGCGGGATCTGGGCGATCGGCACCAGCAGGCCGAAGAAGACCCCGAGCGACATGCCGAGCGCAACGCCGCGCCGGCTCATCCGCCAGAGCCGGGGATCGTACAGGGCGGGGCCCAGCCAGCGCAGCCAGCGGCTGCGGCGCAGCACGTCCGGCGCCGGCAGCATGCGCCTCAATCGTTCGAACATTCTGTGCTCGGCGCTCCGTGGCCTGCGACAGGATCCGGATGCTGCCACGGCCAGGGATGGGACCGGTATGGTGTACCGTCCGCAGTGTCGTGTACACCCCCCTCCCCCTCAAGTGCGATGGCCACCCATGACCGATCCGATCCGGGAAGCGAAGCTCGACCTCACCTGTGCGCTGCGCTGGGCCGCACGGCTGGACCTGCATGAAGGGGTATGCAACCACTTCAGCATCGCGGTTCCCGGCCATGACGACCGGTTCCTGATCAACCCGCAGGGCCTGCACTGGCTCGAGGTGACGCCGGCCGACATCGTCACCGTGGACATCGACGGCACGCTCATCGAGGGTCGGCATCGGGTGGAGCCGACGGCGTTCTACATCCATTCGCGCATCCACCGGGCGAAACCCAGCGCCCGGGTGGTGCTGCACACCCACATGCCCTACGCGACCACGCTCACCGGCATCCTTCCCGGCCGGATGGAATGGGTCAGCCAGCAATCAACCAAGTTCTTCAACCGTGTCGCCTACGAGGATGCGTACAACGGGCTGGCGACGGATCCGGCGGAAGGCGACCGGATGGCCGCCGCCTTCCTTGAGGCTGACGTACTGTTCCTCGCCAACCATGGCGTGATCGTCTGCGGACCCGACATGGCGCTGGCGTTCGACGATCTCTACTATCTGGAGCGCGCCTGCATGCTTCAGGTGCTCGGGCGCGGCACCGGTCAGGCTCCCCGGATGATCCCGATTGAGGTCGTCAAGCTGACGGCCCAGCAGATGATCCAGGACCGCCAGCAGGCACCCCTGCATTTCGCGGCCCTGCGCCGGCTGCTGGACCGGGACGATCCAGGTTGGTCATCGTTCCAATGAACCGGAGGACCGGCTCCCCGTACGAGAATGGGATGCCTTTCCGCAACTGAATCCTGAAGACTGGAACCCGAGGAGGAACACCATGCAAGCGCCGAAACTGAAAAAAATGGCGAACAAGGGCCTGACCCTCGCAGCGGCGGCATCGCTGACGCTGATGGTCGGCTGCGCGAACCTCACCCCCGGCCAGAAGGGCGCCGGCGTAGGTGCCGCCGCGGGCGGCGTGGTGGGCAGCATCCTGACCGGCGGCAGCACCCTGGGTACCGTCGGTGGCGCGGCCGCGGGCGCGATCATCGGCAACGAGGTTGCCCGCAAGCGGTAGATCCGCCAGCGCCTCGCGTCCGCCAGCGCGGGCAGGGGGCGGCGTTCAACCGCGCGTCTGGTAGACGTAAGCCTGCTGGCGCACCTTCGAATCGGCGAGCCGCTCGCGCTCGGCGGCGTCGAGATTGGGGTCGAGGGCAGGATCGGGCGCCCTGTCCCACCAGCGCGCGCGTGCCTTGCGCTGGTCTTCGGCCAGGTGCGGCCGCTGCGCATGCAGTTCACGGATGAACTGGGTCATCTCGGACACGTACTCGATCTGCTTCTTCATGGGTTTCGCCTGCCGGGGTTCCGTGGTCGTATTGTCCCCGCAACCGCGGCATCCTGCACGCGCGCGGCGATCATTGCGCGATCCAGTTGATCTCGCGGGCGGTGAGCCGGCCGATCAGCACCTGGTGCAGGCCGTCCGGCTGGTCGGCGCGCAGGCTGCCGATCGGGATGCGTCCGCCCATGATCTCCGCATAGACCTGGGGCAGCGATGGCATCCGCTGCGGCTCGGCATAGCCGTCCGGGAACAGCGGCATGTTGGAGACGCGGTCGTACTTGTCGGTCGCGCCGAGGGTATGCAGCATCTCGTGCACGATGATCACGTTGTTCGC
>JAIENF010000235.1 GCA_019751575.1 Burkholderiales bacterium | reverse complement strand
GACGGCATCCAGGACGGCACGCACGGCAGCAGGGTCTGCCTGGGCAGTGGCACCGCAGCAGGCGGAATACGACGTGGTGGTGGTCGGCGGCGGACCTTCGGGCTCCACCGCGGCGGCAGACCTCGCGCGCAAGGGCCGCTCGGTCCTGCTGATCGATCGCGCCGGGCGCATCAAGCCCTGCGGCGGGGCGGTTCCGCCCGCGCTGATCCGCGAGTTCGAGATCCCCGACGCACTGCTCGTCGCGCACGTCACCTCGGCACGCATGGTGTCGCCGAGCAACCAGGAAGTCGACATGCCGATCGAGGATGGCTATGTCGGCATGGTCGACCGCGACGTGTTCGACGAATGGCTGCGGGAACGCGCACGCGCCTGTGGCGCGGAACGGGTCACTGGCACCTTCGACCGCATCGACCGGGGCGCCGATGGCGTGGCGGTCGTGCATTTCCGCACCAAGGGCGACGACAGCGACGCACCGTCGTATTCAGTGCGCGCGCGCGCGGTGATCGGTGCCGACGGCGCACAGTCCGTGGTCGCCCGCTCCGCGCTGCCCGATGTCGCACCGGCACCGTATGTCTATGCGTACCATGAGATCGTGCGTTCGCCGGTCGGCGCCGATGCCGTGAATGCGCCCAAGTTCGATCCGGCGCGCTGCGACGTCTACTACCAGGGCAAGCTGTCGCCGGACTTCTACGGCTGGGTCTTCCCGCATGGCGACACCACCAGCATCGGCACCGGCACCGCGCTGCGCGGCTTCTCGCTGCGCAACGCGACCAGTGCGCTGCGCGACGCGGCCGGCCTGGGCGGGGCGATGACGCTGCGCCGCGAGGGCGCACCGATCCCGATGAAGCCGATGAAGCGCTGGGACAACCAGCGCGACGTGTTGCTCGCCGGCGATGCCGCGGGCGTGGTCGCCCCGGCCTCCGGCGAAGGCATCTACTACGCGATGGTCGGCGGACGCTTCGCGGCCGACGCCGTCGAGGCGTTCCTCGAGACCGGCCGCGCCAGCGAACTGGCCGGCGCGCGCAAGCGCTTCATGAAGGCGCACGGGAAGGTGTTCTTCATCCTGGGCATCATGCAGAAGTTCTGGTACAGCTCCGACCGCCGGCGTGAGCGTTTCGTGTCGATCTGCCGCGACAAGGACGTCCAGAAGCTCACCTGGGAGTCGTACATGAACAAGAAGCTCACGCGCAAGAAGCCGATGGCGCATGTGCGGATCTTCTTCAAGGACCTGGCGCACCTGCTGGGGCTGGTGCGGGCCTGAGCACCGGCATCGACTGGCTGGACCGCTGGATCACCAGCGGCAGCGCGATAGACTGGATCCTGGGGGCGATGGTGGTCGAGGTCGCCTTCCTGATCGCCTATCGCGCGTATACCGGCCGCGGCCTGCCGACCCGGCAGGTGTTCACCGCGGTCGGCGCCGGCGCCGGACTGTTCCTGGCGCTGCGCTTCGCGCTGGCCGATCCGTCGCAGACCGGCCCGATCGCGCTGTTCCTGATGCTGGCGCTGGCCGCGCACCTGCTCGACCTGCATGCCCGCTGGGGCAACCGGCGCTGAGCCCGGTGCGCTACCCCAGGCCGTAGCTGTACAGCATCTTCAGCGCCAGCCCGATCAGCAGCACCGCGAACAGCCGGCGCAGCATCAGCACCGGCAGGCGGTGCATCAGGCGTGCGCCGATCGGCGCGAACACCATGCTCGCTGCCACCAGGGCTGCCAGCGCCGGCAGGTAGACGAAGCCGAGCGAACCCGGAGGCAGCCCGGGCACGGACCAGCCGCTGATCACATAGCCGATGGTGCCGAACACCGCGACCGGCCAGCCGAGCGCAGCACCGGTGCCGATCGCGGTGCGCACTGCAACACCGCAATAGACCATGAACGGCACGGTCAGGAACGCGCCGCCGGCCGACATCAGGCCGCAGACGATGCCGATCCCGAACATCCAGAACGTGACCCAGCCGATGCCCGGCAGCGTGCGTGCCGCCCGTGGGCGCGCGCTGCGCACCATCTGCACCGCGCCGGCGATGGCGATCAATCCATAGGCCACCGCCAGCGTGTGCTGGCTGAACCAGCCGCTGGCCGCGCTGGCCGCGAACGAGCCGAGCAGGATGCCCGGCACGAGTCGCCGGACCACCGGCCACTCGACCGAGCCCAGCCGGTGATGCTCGCGCACGCTGGCGAACGAGGTGAACACCATCGACGCCATGCCGGTGCCGAGCGCGAGGTGGACGATGTATCCAGGGGCCAGCGATTGCGCCGCGAACAGTGCCGACAGGATCGGCACCAGCGTCATGCCGCCACCGATCCCGAGCAGGCCTGCGAGCAGGCCGACCACCGCGCCGAAGAACAGGTAGGCGGCGATCCAGATCATCGTCGACGGTCAGGTCGATCGGCCGCCGCCCGCTGCAGGCGATCGAGCACGGCGATCCACGCCGCGTCGAGGGGTGGCTGTTCGACCACGATCACGTCGATGCCCGGCGCATCGAGCGCACGCAGCGACGCATAGAGATCGTGTGCATAGGCGGCGACATCGACCGGCGCGCGGAACCAGCGGGGCGATGCAGGCCCGCCGTCGAACAGCGGCTCGCCGGCGGTGCGCGCCAGCACCGCGACCGACTGGCCGTCACCGGCAAGGAAGCGGGCGATCTCGGCGATGAGGTCGGCCTCGACCAGCATGACGCGCGCCTGCGGTGCATAGTGCGAGGCCAGCGTGCCCGAAGCCCGCGGCGACTGCGCATCGCGCGCGGCCGGCAGTTCGCCCAGTGCCTCGGCCAGCCGGTCGATGCCGATCGCACCCGGACGCAACAGCACTGCGCGGCCTGCCGACACGTCGACGATGGTCGACTCGATGCCGACATCGCTGTCCCCGCCATCGATCACCCTCGACAGTGCGTCGCCGAACTCCTCGACCACATGCGACGCGCGGGTGGCACTCAACCGACCGAAGCGATTGGCCGACGGGGCGGCGATCGCGCCGCTGCCCACGCCTGCGAAGGCCTGCAGCAGTGCCAGCGCCACCGGATGCGACGGGACCCGCAGGCCGATGGTGTCCTGCCCACCGGTGACCACCGTGTTCACGCCAGGGGCACGGCGCAGCACCAGCGTCAGCGGACCGGGCCAGAACCGTTCCGCCAGGCGGCACGCCATCGGCGGCATGTCGGCGGCCCAGGCGGCAGCCGCCTCGGTCGACGCAAGATGCACGATCAGCGGATGGTTGGCGGGCCGCTGCTTCAGCGCGAACACCCGACCGACGGCCTCCGGATTGGCGGCATCGGCGCCCAGCCCGTACACCGTCTCGGTGGGGAACGCGACGACCTCGCCCGCGGCCAGCGCGCGCGCAGCCTGTTCGAGCGCCTCGGGCGTGGCCGGGACGATCATCCAGCCGCGAGCAGGCGCAGCGCCTCGCGGTACTTCTCTGCGGTCTTCGCCAGGATGTCCGGCGGCAGCTTCGGCGCCGGCGGGCGCTTGTCCCAGTCGACGCTCTCCAGCCAGTCGCGCACGAACTGCTTGTCGAATGCCGGCGGGCTGATCCCGGTGCGGTACTCGGCCACCGGCCAGAAGCGCGACGAGTCGGGCGTGAGGGCCTCGTCGATCAGCCACAGGCCGCCATCGGCATCGGTGCCGAACTCGAACTTGGTGTCGGCGATGATGATGCCGCGCGCCAGCGCATGCGCCGCCGCTTCCTTGTACAGCGCGAGCGAGACCTCGCGCACCTTCGCCGCCATCGGCGCGCCGATCGTACGCTCGACTTCGGCGAAGCTGATGTTCTCGTCGTGTTCGCCCTTCGGCGCCTTGCTGGCCGGGGTGAAGATCGGCTCGGCCAGCTTCTCGGCCTGGGCAAGGCCCGGCGGCAGCTTCACGCCGCAGATCGAACCGGTGGCCTGGTAGTCCTTCCAGCCAGACCCGGCGACGTACCCGCGCACGACCGCCTCGACCAGCAGCGGCGTCAGCCGGCGCACGACCATCGCGCGGCCGGCGACCTGGTCGCGTTCCGACGGTGCCACCACCGACAGCGGATCGTCGTCGAGCAGGTGGTTGCGGATCACCGGCGAGAGCCGGTGGAACCAGAAGGTCGACAGTTCGGTCAGCACCTGTCCCTTGTCCGGGATCGGGTCGGGCAGGATCACGTCGAACGCGGACAGGCGATCGGTCTGCACCACCAGCAACCGGTTCGCGTCGATCGCATAGAGGTCGCGTACCTTGCCCCGGTGCAGGAATTCGAGGCTCTTCAGCGAGGATTCGGCCAGCGGTGTGCTCATCTGATTCAGGCCTTCAGGGCGGGTGGGATCGACTGCGCCGGCTGTGCCAGCGGCTTCAGCCGCGCGCGGATGTCGAGGGCGAGCGCAAGTGCGTCGTCGAGCGAGTCGTCCAGGGACCCGGCCAGCACCGTGTAGTGTCCCATCTTCCGCCCGGCGCGTGCTTCGCGCTTGCCGTACAGGTGCAGCTTCGCGCGCGGATGGCCGAGCACCAGCGACCAGTCGGGTTCACCGCCCGCATGCAGCCAGGCCTC
>JAIENF010000176.1 GCA_019751575.1 Burkholderiales bacterium | reverse complement strand
CAGACCTCGGCATCGACCCTGCCGGACAGTCCGGCCGCGTACGGCGCGATGCGGCGGCCGCCCCGGGCCGGCATCCGGTCCTGCTGTTCTCGCATGGCTTCCTGGGTGCCGCAGACCAGTCGCTGTTCATCACCGAGAACCTCGCGCGGATGGGCTACGTGGTCGCGGCGATCGACCATGACGATGCGATCGACCGCGGCGCGCGCATCGAGCTGCCGGACGTGCTGCGTCCGGCCAGCTGGACGGATGCGACCCAGGTCGATCGACGCAATGACCTGGTGGCACTGCTCGACCGGCTGGAGGCGCTGGACGCCGATCCGGGCGCATTCCTGCACCGCAGGCTCGACCTGGAGCGCATCGGCGCGATCGGCCACTCGCTGGGCGGCTACGCGGTGCTCGGGATGGCCGGCGCACGCCGCGCGTGGCGCGACCCGCGCATCCGTGCCGTGGCGGGGCTTTCGCCGTACACGGCGCCCTACCTGCTGCCCGGCGGCTTCGGGGCGATCGAGATCCCGGTGATGCTCCAGGGCGGGAGCCACGACATCGGCATCACGCCGCTGCTGCCGCGATTCAATGCCCTGCTCCTGCAGGCACCGAGCTACCTGCTGGTGCTGCGCGCCGGAAACCACCTGGGCTGGACCGACTTCGCCCTGGCCGGGCGCGGCACGGCGGATGCGATACGCAGCGGCAACACCCGCTGGATCGTCGACTATCTGCTTGCCTTCTTCGACCAGCACCTGCGCGGGCTCGACCGGACACCGGTGCTGCGCCGGCCGAATCCGGCGCTGGAGTCCTTCGAGCCAGGCCCTGGAAGGGCCCAGCGCAGTGGCCGATAGTCAGCCGGCTTCCCCGAGCAGGGTGTAGGCCGTCCTGCAGCAGATCTGCTCGCGCTCCTGCGGCGTGAGCCGCGGCACCGCATCGAGGTTGGCGATCGGCGTCTCGTCGCCCATGTCGTACGGAGAGTCGGTGCCGAGCACGCAATGATCGGCACCGACGCTGTCGATCAGGTGGCGCGTGGATTGCGGGTTGTGGGTCAGGCAGTCGAAATAGAACTTCTTGAAGTGGTCGACCGGCGAAGTGGTGGACAACGCGCGCGCTTCCGGCCGCACCGAATGGCCGTGGCGGAAACGGCCGATCTGGTAGGGCACGTAGCCGCCGCCGTGGGCGAGCAGGAAGCGCAGCTTCGGGACTTCATCGAGCGCGCCGCTGAACATCATGTTGGCGGTGAAGATCGTGGTCTCGAGCGGGTTGCCGATCATGTTGATCAGGTAGTACTTGTCGAGGCCCATGTCGGTACACCACCAGTTGGGGTGCACGAACACGAACAGCCCCAGCTGCTCGGCGGTCTTGAACAGCGGCCGGAACTTCGGGTCGGCGAGCTGCTGGTTGTTCACCATCGCCTGCATCTCGACCGCCTTGAACTTGTGCTCGCGCACCGCGCGCTCGAGTTCGCAGATCGATGCATCGACGTCCTGCAGCGGCAGGGTGGCCATGCCGCGCAGGCGGTCGGGACGCTTCGCCACCATCGCGGCGATGCCGTCGTTGTGCAGCTGGGCGATCTTCAGGCCGATCTCGGGCTTCGTCCAGTAGTAGAAGGTCGGGGGCGCGGCCGACAGCATCGATATGTCGATGCCCTTCTTCTCCATCGCCTCGACCTTGGCGTCGGCATCGTAGTACTCGGGCACCAGCGGGAAGCTGTTCTCCTTGCGCACCACGCGGCGCTTGGCGCCCTCGCCCTCGATGCGGGTCTCGAAAGTCGCCTGGTCGGCGAGTACGGCATCGATGACCCCCTGCGGGATCACATGGTTGTGCAGGTCGATTCTTTTCATCGAAGCTCCGTCGGTATCGAAGTCGGCCGCCGCCGCGGACTGCGCAGCCAGCCGGCGAGCGCGGAGTATAAGGGGTCGGCCTGTCTGTGCAGGCGCGCCAGTTTATACTGCCCGGACACACACCCGACCACGGCTGGAGGAGCTGCACTCATGGGCAATACGAACAAGACGATGCTGGTCGTCGGTGGCGGCATCATGGGCGCCGGCATCGCGACCTCTTTCGCATCCGCCGGCTGGACCGTGCATGTGATGAGTCCCTCGAAGAAGACCCGCGACGGCCTGCCGGCCAGCATCCGCACCGGCCTGTCCAAGCTGCAGGTCGACGAGGCGATGGCCGACAAGGTCGGCATCCATGAATCGCTGGACACGGTGCCCTGGGCTTCGCTGACCCTGGTCGTCGAATCGGTCACCGAAGACCTGGCGCTGAAGCAGCGGCTGTTCCCGGACCTCGCCGCGCGCAGCACCGCACAGACCATCCTGGCCACCAATACCTCGAGCTTCCCGATCGGCGACATCGCGAAGGCGGTCCCGGAAGCCGACCGTCCACGGGTGGCCGGGCTGCACTACTTCATGCCGGCGCACCTGGTGCCGCTGGTCGAGATCGTGCGCTCCGAGTGGACCGCCGACTGGGTGGTCGACCACCTCGAGCAATGGATGCGCGCCGCACGCAAGGCGCCGATCCGGGTGAACAAGGACATCTGCGGCTTCATCGGCAACCGGCTGCAGGCCGCGCTGATCCGCGAGGCGCTGTACCTGGTCGAGTCGGGCGTGACCACCGCCCAGGGCATCGACGATGCGGTGCGCTTCGGCTTCGGCTTCCGCTTCCTGGCCTGCGGCCCGATGAAGCAGAAGGAATTCTCGGGCTGGGACACCAACCTCGCCGCCGGCAACGTGATCTACCCGACGCTGTGCAACAACACGAAGCACGGCGAGATGCTGCACGGGATGATCGCCGCCGGGAAGATCGGCATGAAGACCAGGGCCGGCTTCTGGGAGTACACCGACGAGAAGATCGCGGCCGAGAAGGCAGCCTACGAGAAGAAGCTGCGCCAGGCGTTCGAGCTGCTGCAGTCGGAACTCGGCGGCTGAGCAGCGCAACCGCGGCGCCTTCGCGCCGTGGTTGCCGCCCGCCAGATCACTTAGCGGCGATGACCATGATCTCGATCAGGGTCGTCGGGTTGCCCAGCCCGACCTGTACGGTCGCGCGTGCCGGCAGGTTCTTCGGATCGACCCAGGCCAGCCAGGCTTCGTCCATGCCCGGCTTGTTGCGCATGTCCGAGATGTAGCAGGTCGCTGACAGGATCTTCGACTTGTTCGTGCCGCAGGCGGCGAGCGCGCGGTCGATGTCGGCCAGCACCTGTTCGGTCTGGCCCTTGGTGTCCAGGGTCTCGTCGGAGGCGACCATGCCGGCGAGGTAGCACACGCCGTTGTACTCGACGGCGTCGCTGAGTTTCGGGCCGGACGGATGACGGACGATCGTGCTCATGGGTGACTCCCTTGATGGAATGAACGCCGGAGCTTAGCGAGTGGACCGGGCGCGTGCAAATCAGCGGTAGCGCAGGACGTCGCTGAAGCTGACCGGCGCCGCGCGATTGCCCCAGGCGTTGCGCACATGGGTGACCACGGCAGCCACCTCTTCGTCGGTCAGCAGGTGCGAGAACGGCGCCATGCCGTGCGGCCTGGGGTTGCCGGGAGTCGCAGGCAGGAAGCCGCCGGACAGAACGACCCGGATCACGTTGGCCGGGTTGGCCATCACCACCGCCCGGTTGCCGTCCAGCGGCGGGAAGGCGCCGGCGATGCCCCGTCCGTCGTCGCCGTGGCAGCCGGCGCAGTGGTCGGCATAGATGCGGGCGCCGAGGGCGGCGGTCCGCGGCGCCACCGGATCCGGTGGCGGCCGCGCGGCAGCCGGCCTTGCCGGCAGCGACTGCAGGAAAACGGCCATGGCCGACAGGTCCGTCGGCGACAGGTGCGACGTGCTTCGGTAGACCACGTCGGCCATCGGCCCGAGCACCGAAGCATGGGCATTCACCCCGTCGCGCAGCAACCGGACCACGTCCTGCGTCGACCAGTCCGCGACGCCGCCTTCGGCTGCGGACAGCAGCGATGGCGCATACCAGCGCTGCATCGGCACCTGTCCGCCCGTCCATTCGAGCGCGGGATCCGTGGCGCCCCATGCGTTGCGCGGTGCATGGCAGGCGCTGCAGTGGCCGAGGCCGCGCACCAGGTAGGCGCCGCGATTCCACGCTTCATCGCGCGTCGTGTCTTCCCGCCAGGGTTCCGCACGGAAATAGAAGGCACGCCAGACCGCCAGCGCAACCTGGGAATCGTACGGGAAGCGCAGCGCATGGGATGCATTCGGTTGCACGACCGCCGGCACCGTCCGCAGGAAGGCGAACATCGCGTCGGAATCGGCCCGGGTCACGCGCGTGTAATGCGTGTACGGAAACGCCGGGTACAGCAGCCGGCCGTCCCTGGATCGGCCGTTGTGCAGCGCGCGCCAGAAGTGGGACGCGTTCCACTCGCCGAGGCCGGTCGCCGCGTCGGGCGTGAGGTTGCCTGCGTACACGATGCCGAACGGTGTCTGGACGCCGCGGCCACCGGCCCATTCGGCACCGCCGCGGGCGGTGTGGCAGCCACTGCAGTTGCCGGCGCGCACGAGATAGGCGCCGCGTTCG
>JAIENF010000526.1 GCA_019751575.1 Burkholderiales bacterium | reverse complement strand
AGTACTTCACCTGGCTCAGCCCGGCGCATCGGTCGGACCACCCCGTGCGGGGTGCGGCCTACCGGCTCGAACCCTATGTGATGGCGGGCGACACGTACAGCCATGCGCCCCATGTCGGCCGGGGCGGATGGAGCTGGTACACCGGCGCGGCCGCATGGATGCATCGTGCGGCCATCGAGTCGATACTCGGCCTGCAGGTCGACGCACGAGGGCTGTCCTTCATGCCCTGCCTGCCCTCGCACTGGACGCACGCCAGCGTCACCCTGCATCGCGACGGGAAGCAGCTGTGCTTCACGCTGCGGCGCATGGATGCCGCCGATGCGGTTGCGTCGGCGCAGCGCGACGGCGCACGGCTGCTGAACCCCGGCGTGCGCATTCGTTGGTCGTCGCTGCCGTCAGGGTCGCGATTCATGGTGCCGCTGGCGCTGCGCGAGGAACCGGTCCACTGATCGTGCGCGGCCCGCCGGCCCGCGTGGCACCTCGGCGCTGCGGGCATGGCCCCTGTCGGATACGCAGGGGACCATTCGACCCTCGGCCCGTTAAGCGGTAGACTCGCGGCGTCATTGGGGAGTAGCCGCCCATCGTCTTCTTCATTCGATGGGGCCTGCGTCAACACACTTGGCTGCTTCGCGGCCATGGCGCAGGCGGCCCACAGCATGGCAAGACCTTTGACCGCATCGCCACCGGAACGGCCGGGGGGGCTGCGGTCATCGATCGTCCCTGGCCGTGGAGTCTGCCTGATGGAAGCATTGCTCATCTCGACCGGCGTGGTCGCACTCGCCGAGATCGGCGACAAGACCCAGCTGCTGGCGTTCATCCTTGCCGCACGCTTCAAGAAGCCGTGGCCGATCATCGCCGGCATCCTGTGCGCGACCCTGGTCAACCATGGCCTGGCCGGCGCACTGGGTGCATGGATCACGTCGGTCGTCAGTCCCGGGGCACTGCGCTGGATCCTCGGGCTGTCCTTCATCGGCATGGCGATCTGGACCCTGATCCCCGATCGCATCGAGGAAGAAGAGACCCACGTGGCCAGGCACCTGGGCGTGTTCGGCGCAACGCTGGTCACGTTCTTCCTGGCCGAGATGGGCGACAAGACGCAGATCGCCACCGTGGCGCTGGCCGCCCACTATGCGGCGCCCCTGACGGTGGTGATCGGCACCACGCTCGGCATGCTGGTGGCCGACGTGCCTGCCGTCTTCGTGGGCAACCGGTTCGCGGCCAAGATTTCGATGAAGCTCGTACACTCGATCGCGGCCGGTATCTTCGCGCTGATGGGCGTGCTGACGCTGCTCGGCATCGACAACCTTTTCGGATGAAGGCGGGAATGGCATGACTGCGCGCAACGGGCCCGATGCGGGTGACGAAGACGATGACCAGGAAGACGTGGCAGGCGCCGGCCGGCCGGACGAGGATGACGGCGAGAGCTGCCCGCTGTGCGGCTACTTCAACAGTCCGGCCGATGGCGACACCTGCAACCACCTGCGCGCCTGGGTCTGGGACGACGTGGTCGAAGGAAGCCCGGTCTACGATGAATTCGCCGCCGCCTGGTCGGACTTCTCCGAGCTCGCGTCGAATGCGGAAGACGTCGCCGAGTTCGCGGATAATGCGCTCGGGCTTGCCGAGTCGCTGGTGCTGCCCGATGCGCTGGTGGCCTACAGCCATTGGGAAAACGCGCCGCTCGACGTGTTCGTCGAACTGTCCGGCGCGGCGGTCGGCGAGGGCTGGACGCTGTCCGGTCCGCTCGGCGGCAGCGGATATTGCGTCTACCTCGAGTCCGACGAGCGGGCGAACGCAGCCACCGATGGCTACCGCGCGCTGCTCGCGGCGATAGACCCGGGACGTTGAGCGACCGAGCGGCGTCCCGCAACGAAGGAGGAGCACGGCATGGGCAGCGATGCGATGATCACCACGATGATGAAGGCCTGGCGCTTCCTTTACCGCCGCGGCTTCATCGAAGGCTTCGGGCACATCAGTGCCCGTATCCCGGACAGCGACCAGTGGATGATCACGCGCCACTCGCTCGGGCCCGATGCGCATCCGGAAGACTTTCTGGTGCATGACCTCGACGGCAGGCGTGTCTCGGGCAAGGGCGACATGCCCGGCGAGTACCCGATCCACCTCGAGATCCTCAAGGCGCGCCCGGACGTCGGCAGCCTGGTGCATTACCACGGCATGTACTCGACTGCGTTCACCACCAGTTCGCGCCCGACGCTGAAGGCCGTGCACCTGATGGGCACGCTGTTCCATGATGGCGTACCGACCTACCATGATCCGCGGCTGGTCAGCAGCACCGAGCGCGGCCAGGCGCTGGTGAAGGCGCTGGGCCCGCACCGCGCGGTGCTGATGCGTGCCCATGGCGCGGCGATCATCGGTGGCACGATCGAGGAGATGGTCGCCGGTGCATTCCTGTTCGAGGAGAACGCGCACCGCGCGGTGATCAGCGCGCAGATCGGAGAGCCCGTATGGATAGAGGACGACCTTGCGAAGGATGCCGGCGAGGAGCTGGTCCGTTCGCGCGGGCCGTTCCGCCGCGTATGGGCGCTCCTGGAGGCGGACGAGGCGGCCGAAGCGGCGCGGAAATGAACGCGGCCAGGGCGGGCGACGAAGACACCAACGAAGCGAGGATGGCATGACTGAGATCCACTCGATCGACCTGCGGGCAGGGAACGGGCGGCAGGCGCGCCGTGGGAGGGCGGCCGCGCCGGCCGCGATGGCACTGCTGGCCTGCGTGGCAGCGCCGCAGGCACTGGCGCAGCCGCAGGACTTCCCCAACCGGCCGATCCGCCTGGTGCTGCCCTTCGCCGGCGGCACCGATGTCGTCGCACGCCTGCTCGCGCAGCGGCTGTCGGTGACGCTCGGCCAGCAGGTGCTGCCCGACCAGCGGCTCGGGGCGGGTGGCAACATCGCGCACGAGACCGTGGCCAAGGCGGCACCCGACGGCTACACGCTGCTGATGGCGGCGCCGCCTGTGGTGCTCAATCCGCTGCTCAATCCGAAGGTCGGCTTCGATCCGGTGCGCGACTTCGCGCCGGTGGCGGTGGTGGCGGCGATCCCGAGCGTGCTGGTCGTCCATCCGCTGGTGCCGGCGAAGTCGTTGAAGGAACTGGTCGCCCTGGCGCGGCGCAGCCCGGACAAGCTGAGCTACGGGTCGGGCGGCGTCGGATCGACGCCGCACCTCGCCTCCGAACTGCTCCGGTCCCTTGCCGGCGTGAAGATGCTGCACGTCCCCTACAAGAGCGCGACCATTGCCCTGACTGGCGCCATGAGCGGCGAGGTCGACGTGGTGGTGGTGGCCTCGTCGAGCGCCGCACCGTATGTGAAGAACGGGCGCCTGCGTGCACTGGCCGTGCTCGATGGCAAGCGGATCAACAGCATGCCCGAGGTGCCCACCGCCGCCGAGGTCGGCTACCCGCAACTGCTGGCGGTCAACTGGTATGCCGTGCTGGCGCCGCGCGACACGCCGGCGGCGATCGTCGAGCGGCTGAACGTCGAGTCGGTGAAGGCGATCAACGCACCCGAGACGCGGGAGCGTCTCGCGGGCATCGGGGGCGAAGCGCTGTCGACCACCGTCGCTCAGGCCACCTCGTTCATCCGCGACGAGATGGCGCGCTGGGGCAAGGTGATCCGAGACGCGGGCATCAAGGCAGACTGACCCGGGCTCGAGGTTCAGGCGGTGGCGTGCAGGCGCTCGGCCATCCAGTCGGCGGTCAACGGGCGGAATCGGTAGCTGATGTTGAAGCAGACATGGTTGCCGTCTTCGAACACCACGAGTTCGGTCGGTCCGCTGGCGGCCTTGGCCAGCCGCTCGCCCTCGGCCGGCGGGATGATCCGGTCGCCGCCGCCGAACACGATCAGCAGCGGGCAGCGAATGTCCTGCGCCCTGCCGTCCAGCGTGAGCCGGGCGGCCATGGCGTCCGCCTCGGCCTGGGTGCCGGCATGTGCGCGTGCCTTGAACACCTCCTGCGACACCCGCGGCATCTGCGGCAGGACCGGCGCGAAATCGAACGGCCCGCAGTTGGCGACGCAGGCCTTCAGGCGGGGCTCGCCCGAGGCAGCGAGCGGCGCATAGAACGCCCCGAGGCTCTGGCCGACCACGCCGACGCGCTGGCCGTCGACATCGGTGCGTCGCTCGAGCACGTCGATGACTGCGCCGAGCACGCGACCCCAGTCGGTGCGGATCGGCAGCCGGTACGCGGTCTCGCCCTGGCCCGGGCCGTCCAGCGTGACCGTCGCCATGCCACGGTCGAGGAAAGCATCACTCCACGCGTGCAGCTCTTCCTTGCAGGCATCCAGGCCGGGCAGGATGACCGCCACCGGCGCACGGACGCCGGCGCGCGGCCGGCGCAGCCAGCCGACGAGAAAGGATCCCTCGAACGGAAACTCGATGCGCTCCATCGGCGGATCGAGGTCCGGCGCGGCGGCGCTGTAGCAGCGCAGCATGTTGTCATGCGCAATGCGGTATTCGTCCGGCGACGCGGCGAACAGGTGCTT
>JAIENF010000468.1 GCA_019751575.1 Burkholderiales bacterium | reverse complement strand
TGCGGATGCGGATCTCGACCTCGCCCTTGAGCAGCGCCCGCGCCGACTCGGTCAGCTGCAGCGCGCCGAAGCGTTCCGCGTTCGCATGCAGGTAACCGCCGGCGATCAGCTGCCGCGCCACCGCACGCCAGCCCATGTCGTCGAACTCGGTGCCGATCGCGAAGGTCGGCAGCTTGTCATGGCCGAACTGCACCATGCGTGGCGTCGACTTGCCGAGCAGCAGGTCGACCAGGTGGCCGGCGCCGAAGCGCTGGCCGGTGCGCAGCGCGGCCGACAGCAGCTTCTGCGCCGGTACGGTGCCGTCGATGGTCTCCGGCGGCTCCATGCAGTTGTCGCAGTTGCCGCACTGATAGTCGGCATCGAGCGTCTCGCCGAAATAGTCGAGCAGCACCCGGCGCCGGCAATGGGTGGTCTCGCAGTAGCCGAGCATCGCATCGAGCTTCTGCCGCTCGATGCGCTTCACCTCGTCCGGCGAACCCGACTCGTCGATGCGGTTGCGCAGCAGCACCACGTCGGCCAGGCCGTAGGCGAGCCACGCTTCCGATGCTTCGCCATCGCGTCCGGCGCGGCCGGTCTCCTGGTAGTAGCCCTCCAGGCTCTGCGGCAGGTCGAGGTGGGCGACGAAGCGCACGTCGGGCTTGTCGATGCCCATGCCGAAGGCGACGGTGGCGACCATCACGATGCCGTCCTCGCGCAGGAACCGCTGCTGGTGCTTGCGGCGCACGTCGGCATCGAGCCCGGCATGGTAGGGCAGGGCGTTGACGCCCAGGCCCGCCAGCCAGACCGCGGTCTCGTCGACCTTGCGCCGCGACTGGCAGTAGACGATGCCGGCCGCGCCCTCATGCCCGTCCTTGAGGAAGCGGCCCAGCTGCTCGCGCGCGGCGTCCTTCTCGACCACCCGGTAGCGGATGTTCGGCCGGTCGAAGCTCGACACGAACACACGCGAGTCGTTCAGCCCGAGCCGGTCGAGGATCTCCTGCCGGGTGATCGCATCGGCGGTGGCCGTCAGCGCAATGCGCGGGATCGACGGGAAGCGCTCGTGCAGCACCGACAGCTGGATGTATTCCGGTCGGAAGTCGTGGCCCCACTGCGACACGCAGTGCGCCTCGTCGATCGCGAACAGCGCGACCTTCGAACGTTCGAGCAGCGCGAGGAAGCGTTCGGTGAGCAGCCGTTCCGGCGCGACATACAGCAGGTCGAGTTCGCCCGCTTCGAACGCCTGCTCCACCTCGCGCGCCGCGCGCGCATCCAGCGACGAGTTGAGGAAGGCCGCGTTGACGCCGGCCAGCTTCAGCGCATCGACCTGGTCCTGCATCAGCGCGATCAGCGGCGACACCACCACGCCGGCACCGGCGCGCACGATCGACGGGATCTGGTAGCACAGCGACTTGCCGCCGCCGGTGGGCATCAGCACCAGCGCGTCGCCACCGTCGACCAGGTGGCCGATGATCTCCTGCTGGTGGCCGCGGAATTCCCGATAGCCGAACACCCGGCCCAGGACTTCCCGGGCGCGGGCGATGCCGCCGTCGGTCACCCCGGTTGCCGGGGATCGCGCGGCTTGGGTTCGGTATTCGGCAGCGACTTCGGCAGGTCGTTGTCGATGAACTTCAGCAGCGCGGACAGCTGCGACGATGCCTGCCTGCGTACCGCATCGGTATCGCAGCCGGCCCAGTCGTAGAAGCCCTTGCCGGCGGCCAGGCCGGTCTCGCCGCGCTGGGCCATCGCCTGCAGCATCGGGTTGGCGACGTTGGTGTGGAACAGCGCCGGCACGATCGACGCCTGTGCTTCGGCATGGATCTTCAGGCCGCTGACATCCTTCTGCTGGATCAGGCCGTTGAGCACCATGCGCGGCGCGAGCAGCCGGCGTGCCGCATGGTCGATCGCGGCCGCATCGGCGACGCCGGCCTCGATCAGGTAGTAGGCCTCGTTCAGGATCGCATGCTGCAGCCGGTTGACCAGGAAGCCGATGATCGGCTTGTACAGCACCACCGTTTCCTTGCCCGAGCGGCGCAGCGCGTCGGCGGTGATGTCCACCGACTCGCGCGAGGAGGCCGGACCGCCCATCACCTCGACCACCGGCGCGGTGTCGGCCGGCATGAAGTAGTGGATGCCGAGGAACTTCTCCGGATGCTTCAGCGTCTTCGCCAGCTCGACCAGGTCGAGGCCCGAGGTGCCGGTGCCGAGCAGGTAGTCCTGCCCTGCATAGGCC
Source organism: Burkholderiales bacterium (assembly GCA_019751575.1). Lineage (GTDB taxonomy): Bacteria > Pseudomonadota > Gammaproteobacteria > Burkholderiales > CAIKXV01 > CAIKXV01. Next base: position 2,257 of record JAIENF010000468.1, on the reverse strand, counting down.
GCCTCGACATCGGCGAACACCTGCTGCTTGGTGGCGACGATCTCGGGCACCAGTTCGATGATCAGGTCCGGCGCCTTGGCCGGCAGCGTCGCCACCGCGGTCACGCCCTCGGGCAGGTCGGTGATCGACGCGGCGCGCGCCGAGCGCACCATGGTCTGGAAGCCGGCCAGCGCGAAGGTCTTCGCCACGCCGCGGCCCATCACGCCATAACCGTAAATCAGTACGCTCTGGATCTTCTTCATGGTGTTCTCCGGGGGCGCCATGCTGCCCCGTGGTTGTTACACATCCGCGAGCCGGTGCGGCCCGCGGACGTCCATCTCCTGCTGCCGTCGATCAGCTGAGGCCCCAGATGCGCTTGCCGGCGACCGGCAGCTTGGCCATGAGGATGTCGCCCGACAGCGACTCGGTGATGTACAGCGTCTTCAGGTCCGGGCCGCCGAAGCAGATGTTGGCCAGGTGGTGGTGGGCATGGTTCTTCGAATGGACCAGGTGCGTGGGCAGCATGTTCGAATCGAAGCGCCAGACGCCGACGCCCAGCTGGCAGACGAACAGGCCGTTCTCGGCGTCCATCTCGATGCCGTCCGGGCCGCCGACGCCGCCCGAGAGCTGGATCGCGACGCCGGTCTTGGAGATCGAGCCGTCCTGCATCAGCGGCAGGCGCCACACCGAGTTCGAGCGCGTGACCCCGACATAGCAGTGCTTCTCGGTGGTCGACAGGGTGATGCCGTTCGGGCTGGGCACGTTGTTGCACAGGCGGTCGAGCGAGCCGTCGGCGCGCCAGCGGAACACGCGGCCGGTCGGGTCGGCGATGCCGGTCTGCCCCTGGTCGGTGAAGTAGAGGTCGCCGTTGGTCGCGAAGTGCAGGTCGTTGCAGCCCTTGAAGCCTTCGCTGAACGCGGTGCGCAGCACTTCCTCGATCTTCATCGTCTTCGGATCGATGGTCAGGATGCCCATCTTGTAGTCGGCGACGAAGATGCGGCCGTCCTTGTGGAACTTCAGGCCGTTCGGCCAGCCGTTGTACTGCAGTGCGAGTTCGACGTTGCCCTTCGGGTCGGCGCGGAAGATGCGGCCGAACGCACAGTCGACGAACCAAAGGTTGCCGTCACGGTCGAACGACGGGCCTTCGAGGAAACACTCGATCTCGGTGCCCTGGCGGTTCGGATGCGCCCAGTCGCTGTACTGCTTCTTGCGGTACTTGGCGGGCAGCGTGGCGAAGACTTCGGTCTCGATCAGTTGCAGGGGCTGGAACGGGTTGAACATTGCTGTACCTTTCTCATTGCAGGTTCGTGAGGCGTTCTGGAATCATCCGCACCGTGGGTGCGTCTGTCGATGCATGAAACGTGCCGGGCTCAGTCGAGCTTGATGCCCGCCTCGCGGATGACCTTCGCCCAGCGCGGGATGTTCTCCCGGATGTAGGCGGTCATCTGCTCCGGCGTGCCCGGGATCGTCGAGGCGAGACCCTGCGCCTGGAACTTCGAGATCGTGTCCGGCGTGCGCAGCACGCGCCCGGTCACCTCGTTCAGCCGCTTGATGATGTCCGGCGAGACCCTGGCCGGCGTCATCACGCCGTACATGATGGTCGCATCGTAACCCTTGACGCCAGCGGCTTCATTCACCGAGGGTACATCGGGCAGCAGCGGGCTGCGTGTGGCCGAGGTGATCGCCAGCGCGCGTGCCTTGCCGGACCTGACCGGCTCGGGTGCCGTCGGCAGGCTGGCGAAGAACAGGGGCACGTGCCCGCCCATCAGGTCGGCCAGCGCAGGGGAACCGCCCTTGTACGGTACATGCACCATCTTCAGGCCGAGCATGCCCATCAGCATCTCGCCGCCGAGGTGGCTCATGCTGCCCACGCCAAACGACGCATAGGACATCTGGCCGGGTTGCTTCTTCACCAGCGCCGCCAGTTCCTTCAGGTTGCGCACCGGAAGGGACGGATGCGCCAGCACCACCAGCGGCAGTTCTCCGACCAGCGTGACCGACTGGAAGTCGTTCAGCGTGTCATAGGGCATCTTCGCGTAGAAGGACGGGTTGAGGATGTGCGAAGTGATGCTGTGGAACATGATGGTGTGGCCGTCGGGCGCGGCGCGTGCAACCACCTCGGCGCCGATCAGCCCGTTGGAGCCGCCGCGGTTCTCGACCAGCACCGACTGGCCGAGGGCCTGCGCCAGCGGTTCGGCGAGGACTCGGCCGAGGATGTCGGTGCCGCCGCCGGGCGGCCACGGGATCACCATGCGCACCGGCTTGGCCGGCCATTGCG
>JAIENF010000762.1 GCA_019751575.1 Burkholderiales bacterium | reverse complement strand
TCTTCCTTATCCTGTGCCGGATGAGCCTGGTCGGCGATGCGATGTCGCATGCGGTGCTGCCCGGCGCGGCGATCGCTTTCCTGGTGTTCGGCTTCTCGCTCACCGCGATGACCATCGGTGGTTTCCTGGTCGGGCTGGCGGTCGCGCTGCTCGCCGGTTCCGTGACCCGCCTCACGCCGCTGCGCGAGGACGCCAGCTTCGCCGCGCTGTTCCTGATTTCGCTGGCGCTGGGCGTGACCCTGATCTCGTCGCAGGGTTCGAGCGTCGACCTGATGCACCTGCTGTTCGGCGCCATCCTCGCGGTGGACAACCCGGCGCTGCTGCTGATCGCCTCGATCGCCTCGGTGAGCGTGCTGACGCTCGCGGTCATCTTCCGCGCGCTGGTGATCGAATGCCTCGACCCGGCCTTCCTGCGGTCGGTGCATGGCGGCGGGGCGCGCTACCACTTCCTGTTCCTGGTGCTGGTGGTGCTCAACCTGGTTGCCGGCTTCCAGTCGCTGGGCACCCTGATGACCGTCGGGCTGATGATGCTGCCGGCCGCCAGTGCACGCTTCTGGACGGCCGGCATCGGACCGATGCTGGTGTTCTCGGCGTGCGCCGCCTTCGCCTGCGGATACATCGGCCTGCTCGTCTCCTACCACGCGAACCTGCCCTCCGGTCCGTCGATCATCCTCACCGCCGGCGTGCTGTACGTGCTGTCGGTGGCCTTCGGGCGCCATGGCGGGCTGGTTTCGAACTACCTGCGCGCGCCGCACTTCCAGCGCTGACGCAGCGCCTGCAGCAGTCTTCCGCCTTCCATCCGGAGCTTCATCGCCATGAAACCTCGCCGCGTCCCGTCCCTGCCCGTGATTTCCTCGCACCGCCGCAGCATTCTCGCGGGGATGGCAGGCGTGCTGCTGCTGGCGGGTTGCGGTCCTTCCGCCGATGGCGGGCGGGCGGCCGATGCATCGAAGGTGCCGGCGGCCCCCGCCGTGGAACCGAAGCTGCAGGTGGTTGCCACCTTCACCATCCTCGCCGACCTGGTGGCCAATGTCGGCGGCGACCGGGTCGAGGTGGCGACCCTGGTCGGTCCGGACAGCGACGCCCATGTGTTCTCGCCGACGCCGGCCGCGGCAAAGACCATCGCGGGTGCGAAGGTCGTGTTCGTGAACGGCCTGGGCTTCGAGGGCTGGATGGACAAGCTGATCGCGGCCTCCGGCTACAACGGACCGCTGGTGGTGGCAAGCGATGGCGTCGACGTGCTCAAGGTGAAGCCGCACGCGCATTCGCACAAGCACGGCCATTCCCATGGCCACGACCATGGCGACGTCGACCCGCATGCCTGGCAGAGTCTTGCCAATGCCCGCCGCTATGTCGCGAACATCGCCGAGGCCCTGTCGGCCGCCGACCCGGCGCACGCAGCGGGCTACCGCGCGCGGGCGAAGGCCTATGACGAGCGGCTCGCGCAGCTCGACGAGAAGGCCCGTGCGCGCCTGGGCGCCATCCCGGCGTCGGAGCGCCGGGTGGTCGTCGGCCATGACGCGTTCGGCTATTTCGCGCGTGCCTACGGCCTGACGTTCCTGTCCCCGCGCGGGGTGAACACCGATTCCGAGGCGAGCGCGAAGGACGTGGCCCGGCTGGCGAAGCAGATCCGCGCGCAGCGCATCCGCGCGGTGTTCGTCGAGAACATCAGCGACCCGCGCCTGGTCGAGCAGCTGGCGCGGGAATCCGGCGCCCGCGTCGGGGGCACGCTGTTCTCGGACGCGCTGTCTGCCAAGGACAAGCGGGCACTGACCTACCTCGACATGATGAGTCACAATATCGAAGAGGTGGCGAGGGCGCTTGCGCCCGCGGGCGCCGCCAACTGACCGCCAGCTTGCCGCCGAAGGCGTCTTGCCGCACGGCGCGCGGCATCCGGCGAACAGACGCAACTTGATTGCATCAGAAGTTCCTCGATGCTAACCTTCTTTCCGGAGGCAGCCATGCGCGCAGCAACCCCTGAATCCCGCCGTAGTTCCCCTGCAGCCGTGTCCTCGGCCGAGCAGCTGATCCGTGCCACGGGCGCCCGCGTCACGCAGGGCCGGATCCTCGTGCTCGAGGTCCTGCAGGCGGCGGGCCGGGCGATGACCCACCACGAGATCGAGGCGGCGGTGGCGGGGCCGCTCGACCGGGTCACCGTGTACCGGGTGCTCGACTGGCTCACCCGCGAGCAGATCGCACACAAGATCCCCGGAGACGACCGGGTATGGCGGTTCACGATCGCCGGGCAGAAGCAGGCCCACCATCACGCCCATTTCCAGTGCACCGACTGCAGCCAGGTGATCTGCCTGGACGACGTGCCCACCACGCTGCGTCCGCGCCTGCCCGCCGGGTATCGATCGGCAGGGGTCGAAGTGACGGTCAAGGGCCAGTGCAAGTCATGCGTGCGGCCTGCGCCGCGCCGCGCCAGGCGCTAGCCGGCGACGCGGGCGGGCGGCGGGTCCTGCAGCCGGCCCGCCTGTCGACCGGATGCCGCGTACGCGTTCCACCCCACCCGCATACAGAGTATCGAGTCGACCATTAGAGGCATGCGATGACGAAATCGAATTCCGGGGCGCGGCCGAAGATCCCGGTCACCATCCTCACCGGCTTCCTGGGCAGCGGCAAGACGACGCTGCTCAACCGGATCCTGAAGGAGCAGCACGGCCGCCGGATCGCCGTGATCGAGAACGAGTTCGGCGAGGTGGGCATCGACAACGAGATCCTGCTTCAGGACCCGGACGAGCAGATCGTCGAGATGAACAACGGCTGCATCTGCTGCACGGTGCGTGGCGACCTGATCCGCATCCTGGGTGAGCTCGAGAAGAAGCACCGCAAGCTGGCTTTCGAGCGCGTGATCATCGAGACCACCGGCCTCGCAGACCCTGCGCCGGTCGCACAGACGTTCTTCGTGGACGAGTCGATCAGCGAGGCCTACCTGCTCGACTCGATCGTCACGGTCGTCGATGCGAAGCATGCACCGCTGCAGCTCGACGAACACCACGAAGCGCAGGAGCAGGTCGGATTCGCCGACCGCATCCTGCTCTCCAAGACGGACCTCGTTCCGGAAGAGGAAGTCGTCGCGCTGGTCGAGCGCCTGCGCCGCATGAACCCGCGCGCACCGGTGAAGCGGGTGCATTTCGGCGAAGCGGACATCCGCGAACTGCTCGACGTGCGCGGTTTCAACCTGACGTCCATCCTCGAGATCGAGCCGGCGTTCCTGGAAGACGTCACGCACGAGCACGACGACGAGATCGGGTCGTTCGCGTGGCGCGAAGATCGACCGTTCGACATGGCGAAGCTCGAGGATTTCCTCGACGGCGTGATCCGCTTCTACGGGCAGGACCTGCTGCGCTACAAGGGCGTGCTCAACGTCGCTGGCGAGGACACGCGCATGGTGTTCCAGGGCGTGCACATGATGATGGGCGGCTCCGCCGGCCGACGCTGGCTGGCCGGCGAGAAGCGCACCAGCACGATGGTGTTCATCGGCCGCAACCTGCCGCGCGAGCTGCTCGAGCAGGGGCTCGCCCTGTGCGTCGAGGGCGCGCCCGAGCCGGTGGCGCCCGGCGCGGCCGCACGCTGACCCGCCATGCCGGCGTCCGCCAAAGACCTGCCCATCGCCCCCGTCGGGGCGGGTGCGCCCGACCGTCGGTTGCCGGTGACCGTGCTGTCGGGCTTCCTGGGTGCAGGCAAGACCACCCTGCTCAACCACGTGCTGAACAACCGCGAGGGGCGCCGGGTCGCGGTGATCGTGAACGACATGTCCGAGGTGAACATCGACGCCCAGCTGGTCCGCGACGGTGGTGCACAGCTGTCGCGCGCGGAAGAGAAGCTGGTCGAGATGAGCAATGGCTGCATCTGCTGCACCCTGCGCGAAGACCTGCTGGTCGAGATCGCGAAGCTCGCCGGTGAAGGCCGGTTCGATTACCTGCTGATCGAATCGACCGGCATCTCCGAGCCGCTGCCGGTCGCCGAGACGTTCACCTTCCGTGGCGAGGACGGGCGCAGCCTGGGCGATGTCGCACGGCTCGACACGATGGTCACGGTGGTCGACGCGTTCAACTTCCTGCGCGACTACGAGGCTGCCGACTTCATCCACGAGCGCGGCCAGAGCCTGGGCGAGGATGACAACCGAACGGTGGTCGACCTGCTGGTAGACCAGATCGAGTTCTGCGATGTGATCGTGCTCAACAAGTCGGACCTGGTCGCGCCGGACGAGCTCGACCGTCTGCGTGCGATCCTGCGTTCGCTCAATCCCGGCGCGGACATCGTCGATGCCGGGTTCGGCAAGGTTCCGCTCGAGCGGGTGCTCGATACCGGGCGATTCGACTTCCAGCGCGCCGAGGCGTCGCCCGGATGGCTGCGTACGCTGCGCGGCGAGGAGCAATCGGAGTCCGACGAATACGGCATTTCGAGTTTCGTCTATCGCAGCGGTGAGCCGTTCCATCCGGCACGCTTCTGGGACCTGA
>JAIENF010000227.1 GCA_019751575.1 Burkholderiales bacterium | reverse complement strand
ACATGCACACGCGTCCGGCAGCAGGGATGCGGACGGAACCGACGATGCCTTTGCAGACTGTGGCAGCAGCGCCCCGACATCCGGTGACGACCTGCGGCTGTTGCCGGATCCAGACCACGATGGGTTCCACTACGCCTTACTCAGCAAGCCTTGACTCGCGCCGCCAGGGGTGGCTGCGGCGACTGGTCGCCATGGTCGCGGTCGCGCTGCTGCTTGCGCTGTCGGCGGGGCGCCCGCATGCCGAGTCGATCCTCGCGCGCAACGCTTCGCTCGAGTCCGGCGAGGAGGGCTGGCTGCTGTCGGGCGATTTCGACATCACGCTGTCGGCCCCGGTCGAGGAGGCGCTGTCCAAGGGCATCACGCTGTTCTTCGTGCTCGAACTCGAGGTCAACCGCGCGCGCTGGTACTGGTTCGACCAGCGGTCCGGCATCACGGCCCAGTCCTACCGGCTTGCCTACAACACGCTGACCCGACAGTACCGGCTGTCCGCCGGCACGCTGTTCCAGAACTTCGCGACCCTGCAGGAAGCCCTCTCGGTGCTCGGCCGGGTGCGCCGCCGTCCGATGCTGCCCGCCGCTGCGCTGGTGCCCGGAAGCGTCTATACGGCGGCCGTACGCATGCGCCTGGACCTGTCTCAGCTGCCGCGACCGTTCCAGGCCAGTCCGTTCGCCGCGCGCGAGTGGAACCTGGCTTCCGACTGGCTGCGTTTCCCGGTGTCGCCATGAACGAACCGCTGACGCCAGCTGGCATCTGGCTGACTTCACGCAGGTTCAAGTATGCAGTCGTACTCCTGGTCGGCTTCGCCGCAGTGCTGCTGTTCCTGCTGTCGACGGCCACCGCCAATACGCAGTTGTTCGCGAACCACTACCGGCAGCTCCTGGTCCTGAACGCCGGGCTGGTCGTGGCGCTGCTGGTGTTGATCGGTTTCCAGCTCTGGGGCCTGCGGCGCAAGTTGAAGTCGGGTGTGTTCGGATCGAAGCTCGCGTTCAGGCTCGCCATCTTCTTTTCGCTGGTGGCCGTGCTCCCGGGTGCACTCGTGTATGCGGTGAGCGTGCAGTTCATGTCGCGCAGCATCGAGTCCTGGTTCGACGTGAGGCTCGACAAGGCGCTGGAAGGCGCGCTGGCACTCGGACGCTCGACGCTCGACGGCTCGCTGCGCGAGTTGTCGGTGAAGGCGCAATCGATGGCCACGGCGCTGTCCGAAAAGGGACCCGTGCAGCAGCCGGGCGCGTTGAACGGGCTGCGCGACCAGTACCGCGTGGACGAGGCGGCCCTGTTCAGTCCGCGCGGGACCTCCCTGGCAGTGGCAGGGACCGGCATCGCGGTGATGCCCGAGTTGCCGGTCAGCGCGGTGATGCGCCAGGTCCGCGCCCAGCAGCCCTACTCGTCCGTCGAGGCGCTGCCCGACAAAGGCCTCTACCTCAGGGTGGTCGTGCCGGTGAACACGCTTTCGCTGACCGACGACATCCGCGTGCTGCAGGTTCTGCACCAGGTGCCGCCGGAGCTTGCCACCGCTGCCGAGACGGTGCAGCTCGGATACCAGGAGTATCAGCAGCTGCTGCTCTCGCGCACCGGCCTGAAGCAGCTCTACGGCGTCACGCTGACCCTCACCCTGCTGCTGGGGCTGCTCGGGGCCTTCGCGCTGGCGATCTTCCTGTCCGAGCAGCTCGCCTCGCCGCTGTCGATCCTCGCCGAGGGAACGGCGGCCGTGGCGCGCGGAGACTTCAGCCAGCGTGCCACCGTGGCCAGCGGCGATGAACTGGGCGTGCTCACCGGGTCCTTCAATGCCATGACCCGCCAGCTCGACGACGTCCGGGCGGCCAACCAGCGCACCCAGGCCGAGATCGAGACGGCAAAGGCCTACCTCGAAAGCGTGCTCGGCAACCTGTCTTCGGGCGTGATGTCGTTCGATGAGCAGTTCCGGCTCAGGGCGTCGAACCGCAGCGCCAGCGTGATCCTCGGCGTCGAACTGGGCGACCTGCTCGGGGCGCAGCTCACCGGCGATGGCGACGGCGCCTCGCCGCTGGCCCTGCTCGCGCACGAATTGCATGCGCGCTTCAATGTCGGCCAATCCGGCGACGACGAGCGCACGTGGGAAGTGCAGGTCGAATATGGTGCCAAGGGTGCCCGGCGGATGCTCCTGCTGCGCGGTTCGCACCTGCGGGTGGATCGCGAACACGACAGGGCCGTCGGCTACGTGATCGTGTTCGACGACGTGACCGGCCTGATGCAGGCCCAGCGCGACGCTGCCTGGGGCGAAGTGGCACGCCGCCTGGCGCACGAGATCAAGAACCCCCTGACGCCGATCCAGCTCTCCGCCGAGCGCCTGCACCACAAGCTCGCGTCCAAGCTCGACGCCGTCGACGCACAGATGCTCGAGCGCTCCACCCGCACCATCGTCAACCAGGTGTCGGCGCTGAAGAGCATGGTCGATGCATTCTCCGAGTACGCACGCAGCAAGCCTGACATGGTCACCAGCGAAATCGACCTCAACCAGCTGGCGCGCGAGGTGCTCGGGCTGTACGAGTCGGGCGCCTCCGCCATCGCGATCGAGACCGAGCTCGCCAGCGGGCTGCCCAAGGTGATCGGCAGCCCGACGCAGCTGCGGCAGGTGCTTCACAACCTGCTCCAGAATGCGCAGGATGCGCTGGGCGACGTGCCAGCGCCTAGAATCGTGGTACGTACTGAACTTGCACCGACTGCGGCCGGCACGAAGGCCTGCGTGAAGCTGTCGGTGATCGATAACGGATGCGGCTTCCCGCCGGCAATGCTGGAGCGCGTGTTCGAGCCTTATGTCACCAGCAAGCCGAAGGGAACAGGCCTGGGGCTGGCGATCGTGAAGAAGATCATAGAAGAGCATCGCGGGTCGATCGATGTGCGAAACGCCGAGCCGACGGGTGCATGCGTCAGTTTCACCGTGCCGATCGCGGCCGCGCGCAGCGACCGGGGCGGGTTGAGTGCAGCGGCCTAGGCGGTCCTGGCCCGCCGCTGGAACATCGCGAAGGTGCAGACCAGGGCCCGGGGAGGGGTCAAGCATGAATGCCAGCGCAGTTGACGGAACCGAATGAGCGACATCCTGGTCGTAGACGACGAGATCGGCATCCGCGAGCTGCTCTCGGAGATCCTGCGTGACGAGGGTTACAACGTGCGGCTCGCCGAGAACGGCGACCAGGCGCGGCGCGAGCGCGCCCGGGCCCGTCCGGATCTCGTGCTGCTCGACATCTGGATGCCGGACACCGACGGCATCACGCTGCTGAAGGAATGGGCGCGCGGCGGCCAGCTCACGATGCCGGTGGTGATGATGTCGGGGCATGCGACGATCGACACGGCCGTCGAGTCGACCAAGCTGGGTGCGTCCGATTTCCTCGAGAAGCCGATCGCGTTGCAGAAGCTCCTGTCGACCGTGGGCCGCGTGCTGCGGCGCTCGGAAGCGTCCCCGATGCCCGAGCTGTCGCTCGACAGCCTCGGCCGATCGCCGCTGATGGCCGACCTGAAGCAGCGGCTGGCCCAGCTGCGCGCGACCCGCGGCCCGGTCGTGCTGGTCGCCGAGGCCGGCTGCCGTGCCGACCTCTGCGCACAGTACCTCCATGTGCCGAACACGCCCTGGGTCGAGGTCGAGGACGCCAGGCCGCTGCTCAATTCGCCCCTTGACCTTGCTGCCAGCGCGAACGAGGGCGTGCTGTATTTCCCGTCCCTCACGCAGCTGTCGCGGGCGGAGCAGAAGGGCCTGGCGCTGGTGATGGGCCGCACCGACCGCCATCGCGCACGGGTGGTGATCGGCAGCGAACGCGACCTCGCCGACCTCGTCGCCGCCGGTTCGGTCGAACCGCGCATGCTCGAGGCCGCGCAGGTCACGCTGCAGGTCCCGCCGCTGCGCGACCATCGCGAGGATGTGCCCGAGCTTGCGACGCTGTTGCTCACCCGCATCGTCGAGACGAAGGAAAGCCCGCCGCGAAGCCTGGATACCGCGGCACTGAACGCGCTGCGGAACTACGACTGGCCGGGCAACCTGCTCCAGCTCGAGCAGGTGGTGCGCTCGCTGGCAGTCACGTCGCTCGGCACGGAGATCACCGCGCTGGACGTCGCGCGCCTTGTCGTCCAGCAGGAGGCAGCCGGTCCTGCCCTCCTGCCCGTGGTCAATCCTGCATCCGGCCTGAACTTCGACGCGCCGTTGCGCGAGGCGCGCGACGCCTTCGAGAAGTCCTACCTGGAACACCATATCGCGCTCGAGGGCGGCAACATGAGCCGGGTCGCCGACAAGGTCGGCCTCGAGCGCACGCACCTGTACCGCAAGATCAAGCAGCTCGGCATCCGTACCCGCCGCACCGAAGAGTGACCGGCGTGCCCGCCGCGCGTTGAAACGGTCGCGCGGCCCGTGCCGCGGGCGCGCCCGATGCGGGATAATCGCGGATTGCCGTCCAGGCAGCGCCTCATGCCCTGGGCCGCGCCCCGAACCACG
>JAIENF010000259.1 GCA_019751575.1 Burkholderiales bacterium | reverse complement strand
TCGAGCACCTCGAGCGGCTGGAGTGCCAGGCGACGCGTTCCCGGCGCCGTGCGCCGGCAACCGATGCCTCGTCGCCCGCGCTCGAAGAGGGCTGGGCAGCGCTGCCGCTCGATCCCTATGCCTGCGAGGATGCGGCGGAGTTCTTTGCCTGCGCCAGCGAGGCGTTCTTCGAAGCACCGGCGCGGCTGCAGGCCGCCTATCCGGCCGTCTATGGCCAGCTGCGCGGCTTCTACCGCCAGGATCCCGGCGCCTCAACTTTTCCGGCCTCCGGACGATAAGGAGGATTGGCCCTCCACCTTCGTACGACGACTTTTCCCCGATGACCGACGCATGGTTCAACCGATTCACGACCCGGACACTGGCGATGGTGTTCTCCGCCGTGCTCGCGTTGCTGCTGGTTGCCACCGGCAGCAGCATCGTGCACATGCGGGAGCAGGCGCGGCTGGCGGATGACCGGGCGGCGGTGCGGATCGCAGCGGCGGCGCGCTCGGAGGCCGCGATGGCGCTGTCGCGCAGCCGAAGCGATGCCCTGCGCGCGGCGCTGGTCGCGCCGACTGCACCGGCGCGGCTGGCCACGGAGCGGAGGCTGGCAGCCCTCACCCGGCAGTGGCAGGAGGCGATCGGCATGCTTCGTACGCCGGTCGAATCAGGTGCCGTGGCGGATGCACTGGCCGCGGACGAACTGTTCGCTGCCGCAGGCCGGGTGCTCGACGCCCAGGCCGACGTGCTGCAGGCGCTGGCGCGCAACGATCCGGCCGGGGCGCAGCGGATCTATGTCGAACGCGAGGTGGAGGCCGAAAGCGGCCTGCAGGTCGCGATCAACCGCCTGACGACCGCGCACCGCGTCGCCACCGCGTCGATCGCCGCGGAATCCGCGGAGCGCGCGCGCCGCGTGTTCCTCCTGCTGGCGGCGGCGGTGGCGCTGGTGATCGCCGGCGTCGGCCTTGCCGGCCATGCGCTGATCCGGCGTGCCGGCCGCCAGGAATCGGACCTGCACCGGGAAAGGTCGTTGTCGGACATGACGCTGCGCTCGATCAACGACGGCGTCATCACCGTCGATGCAGAAGGCCGGGTCGAGTTCATGAATGCGGTTGCCGAGTCGCTGACCGGATGGCGGCTGGACGATGCACGCCTGCGTCCCCTCGCCGAGGTCTACGCGCTGGTCGACGAGCGCACCCGGGAGGTGCACTGCTTCGAGCCCTGGCAGCCCTCGGTCACGCCACAGCGGCGCCACGAAGGCGAGTCACTGCTGCGCCTGTCCTCGCGCGACGGGCGGGAAGTCTCCATCCGCCACTCCTTCTCGCAGGTGAGCGACCTCGAAGGCACGGCCGGCGGGGCGATCATCGTGTTCCATGACGACAGCAGCCTGCGCACACTGGCCCAGCAGTTGTCCTGGCAGGCCAGCCATGACGCGCTGACCGGGCTGGCCAACCGGCGCGAGTTCGAACGCGCGCTGACCGAGCTGCTGGCTTCCGCCGCCAGCGGCCACAAGACCCATGCGCTGCTGTACATAGACCTCGACCACTTCAAGGCGGTCAACGACAACGGCGGGCACGCCGCCGGCGACGAACTGCTGCGCCAGATCACGACCGTGATGCAGTCCCGGATGCGCGCGAGCGACCTGCTGTCGCGGCTTGGCGGCGACGAGTTCGGCGCACTGCTCGAATCCTGTCCTTCGGACCAGGCACTGCGGATCGCCAACGGCCTGCGCGACGCGGTGAACGAGTTCGTCTTCGTGTGGCAGGGCCGGCAGTTCAAGGTGGGCGCCACGATCGGGCTGCTGCCGATCGACGCGGGCAGCGGTTCCGTGGCGCAGGTGATCGCGGCCGCCGACGCCCTGTGCTACCAGGCGAAGGCCGATGGACGCGACCGGATCCAGGTCTACCGACCGGACGAAGAGGCCGGCCGTCGCCGATCCTCTGATGCGCAGATGATCTCGCAGATCAGCGAAGCCTTCGAGCTGAGCCGCTTCGTCCTGTACGTGCAGCCGGTATCCCCCCTGCGCGTCGAGCTGGCCGGCAGCGCGCACCGGGAGGTGCTGGTGCGCATGCTGGATGCGAACGACAACCTGGTGCTGCCGTCGGCCTTCCTGCCGGCCGCGGAGCGCTACGAGCTGCTCACGTCCATAGACCGCTGGGCGTTGCGCGCGCTGGCCGTCTACCTGTCGGAGCGCCGTGCCCGCGATGACGAGCGGGGCGACCGCACCGAGCGGCCGATGCGCCACAGCCTGAACGTGTCCTCGGCCAGCCTGCAGGATCCCGAGTTCCGGACCTTCGTGCGCGGCCTGATCGAGAGCCATCGGCTGCCGCAGGGCCAGTTGTGCCTGGAGGTGACCGAGGTGGGCGCGATGGCAAACCTGACGCGCATCGCGGACGGGATGCATGAACTGCGCGCGGCCGGATGCAGCTTCGCGCTGGACGATTTCGGCGTGGGGCTGTCCTCGTTCTCCTACCTCAGGTACCTGCCGATCGACTACCTGAAGATCGAGGCGGGCTTCGTTCGAGACATGATCGACGACCCGATGGACGGCGCGATCGTCGATTCGATCGCGCGGATCGGCCATGTGCTTGGCATCCATACGGTCGCGCAGGGCGTCGACGACACCCACACTGCGGGCAAGCTCGAGGCGATGGGCGTGGACTACGCGCAGGGCAGCCAGTTCGGCGCGCCGCGTCCGCTGCTCGAAGGCATGGCCCGCCCCGCGATGGCGGCGCCGATCCCGTCCATGCCGCTGGCACCCCAGGCGCTGAGCCTGGGCGGGACCGGCGCAGGCGCCGGGGACTGACGGTCGCGTGCGCGCGGACGGCCGTGCGCCCCGTGGCACGTGCCGTCCGGATGTGTGAACATCCGCCCATGGGCCCGCTTGCCCGGCCGGTCGGCATCCACCTTGCTGCCGTGGATGCCCCGGCACCCGACGAGGAGTCTCTCGCAGTGACCGAACGCCTGATCCTTGCCGCCGATGTCGGCGCGACCCACACGCGGGCATTGGTCGTGGCGGCAACGACCAATGCCACCGTCCACGAGGCGAGCTACCTGAACGCGGAGCATGGGTCGCTGCACGAGATCCTCGCGGGTTTCATCGCCGCGCCCGAAGTGTCGGCGGTGGACGGTCGGTTCGTCAGCGCCTCGCTGGCGGTGGCCGGTCCGACCGATGGCCTGCATTGCCGGATGACCAACCTGTCGTGGGACATCGATGCACGCGACCTGGTCCAGCGTCTGGCCATGCCCACCGTGCGCCTGCTCAACGACGTGCAGGCGGCCGCCTATGGCGTAGGCCAGCTCACCACGTCCGAGATGGTCCGGCTGCAGGCTGGCAGCGTGGTGGCCGGTGCGCCGAGGCTGGTGGTGGCGCCTGGCAGCGGGCTCGGCATCGGCTTCGCGATCGGTCATCCGTCCGGCTACGTGGCCTATGCATCCGAGGCGGGCCATGCCGACTTCGCCCCGAACGACGAGACGCAGGCGGAGTTGCTCGAGCACCTGCGCGGCCGCTTCGGGCATGTGTCCTGGGAACGCGTGCTGTCCGGCCCCGGGCTGGCGAGCATCTTCGAATTCCTGGTCATCCGGCGCCAGGCCGCGGTTACCGCCGACCTGGTACAGGACGTGGAGCGACGCGGTGGCGCGGCGGTGACCGAGGCAGCGTTGTCCGGCGGGCAGGTGACGGCGCGCGCTGCCCTGACGATCTTCCTCGAGGCCTATGGCGCGCTGGCCGGCAACCTGGCGCTGACCTTGATGCCGCGTGGCGGCATCTACCTCGCGGGCGGCATCGCGCCCCGGATCCTGGACGCGATGCGCGACGGCACCTTCATGAAGGCGTTCCTGGCCAAGGGCCGTTTCGGCGAGCTGGTGTCGCAGTTCCCGGTGCATGTCGTGCTCGGGCGCAACCCGAGCCTGCTCGGTGCCGCGATGATCGGCCGCCATTTCGCCGACTGATCGCCCGTGCAGGGCGGTCAGTGAACGTCAGCGGCCTTCACGGGGCGATGCGCCGCGAGCCCCGTCGGCGGTGCCGACCGCCGCTGCCGACTGCAGTTCGACCAGGGTATTGATGTTGTCGAAGGCCGCTGCCTCGTCGCTGAAGTCCACCTCGACGACCGCAAGGGTCGCGTACCAGTGGTCGATCTTGCGTCCCCCGCCAGCCAGGTAGGCTACCAGGTGGCTGTGCAGGTCGCGCCTGCACAGGCAGAACACCGGGTGGGGCTGTGTGCCGGTACGTGCCACGGCGAGGTCGGCCGAAGCGGCCGAAAGGCCGTTGCGCAGCCGCTCGACGAGGTCGAGGGGCAGGAACGGAGAGTCGCAGGGAACCGTGGCCACCAGGGGGGTTTCGGCGGTCGCCAGTCCGCGTTCCAGCCCGGCCAGCGGCCCGGCGAAGCCTTCGATGGAGTCGGGCACCACGGGATGTCCGAACGCCGCGTAGTGCCCGAGGTTCTGGTTCGCGTTGATCAGCAGTGCGTCCA
>JAIENF010000303.1 GCA_019751575.1 Burkholderiales bacterium | reverse complement strand
CCGAGGTCAACAGCGCGTTGAACTGCTCCGGCAGCATCTGCAGTTCCGGCACCGCGCCATTGGCGATGATCACGCTGGTGGCTTCGTCCGAGGCCATGCCCTTGCGCAGCTCGTCGTTGAGCCGATTGACGATGGCCACCGGCGTCTTCGCGGGCGCCAGCACGCCCCACCAGGTCGCCACGTCATAACCGGGCACGCCGGCTTCCGCGACCGTGGGCAGTTCGGGCATGAACGCCGCACGCTTCGCGGTGGTGACGGCCAGCGCACGCAACCGTTGCGCCTTCACCATCGGACTGACGGCCGGCGTGCTGGAGAACACCACCGGCACCTCGCCCGCGACGGCCGCCGCCACGGCAGGCGCGATGCCCTTGTAGGGCACGTGGACCATCGGCACCTTCGCGTAGCTCACGAACAGCTCCCCCGCGAGATGCGGGATGGTGCCGGCGCCGGCACTGCCGAAGTCGAGCTTGCCCGCCCGGGCACGCCCGAGCGCGATCAGGTCCTTCACCGAACGCACCGGCAACGACGGATGCACCGCCACCAGCAGCGGCCCGCGGCCCAGCATCGCGACGCCGGTGAGATCCGTGTTCGGATCGTAGGGCAGCTTCGGATAGATCGCGGGGTTGATCACATAGCTCACCGTCACCAGCAGCAGCGTGTAGCCGTCCGGCTCGCTGCGCGCGACCGCGTGGGTGGCGATGGTCTGTCCCGCGCCGGGGCGATTCTCGACCACCACGGGCTGGCCCAGGCGCTTCTGCAGGTGCTCGGCGGCAAGACGGCCCATGATGTCGGCCGAGCCGCTGGGTGCCGTGGGCACCACCATGCGCAACGGCTTGACCGGAAAGGATTGCGCGGCCGCGTCGGTCAGCGGCAAGGCAACGGAAAGGGCGGCGATCGCGAGATGGCGCATGGTTCTCCTCCGTGGGGCGGCTGCGTCGATGGATCGACGTCTGCGTGCAGTCTACGCTGCGGCGCGAAACAGCGTGGTGATCGATGCGAGGTCGACTTGCTCACGACCCGCTGCAGTATTACCATCAAGTTTTCAGTAATACCTGGATGACGCATGTCGACCACGCTCACCGTCAAAGGGCAAGTCACCATCCCCAAGCAGATCCGCGATGCCGTCGGGTTGAAGCCCGGCATGCCGGTGGACTTTGCCGTCAACAGCGAAGGAGAAGTCGTGATCCAGCGCGCCAGGACCTCGGCCAGACGCCCGCCGGACCGCTTCGAGGCCGCCCGAGGCAAAGCCGACGTGAAGTGGCGCACCCAGGAGTTGATGGCGCTGCTGCGCGGCGAGGATTGATGCTGGTCGACACGAACGTCCTGGTGGATGTACTCGCGAACGATCCCGGCTGGTGCGACTGGTCGGTCGCCCAACTGCAGGCGCAGAGCAGGGTCCACCGATTGGCGATCAATCCCATCATCTACTCCGAGCTTTCGCTGACTTTTTCCAGCGTGGAAGCACTCGATGACGTGCTCGAAAACATGCAACTCGGGATGATGGAGATGCCGAAGGCTGCACTGTTCCTGGCGGGAAAAGCCTTTGTGCAGTACCGCAGAAGCGGCGGGACGAAGAACAACGTGCTCGGAGATTTCTTCATCGGCGCCCACGCCGCTGTCGCTGACTTGCCGGTGTTGACGCGGGACGCCCGAAGATATCGAAGCTACTTTCCAGGCGTGAAGCTCGTAACGCCAGAGTGAAGTGCCGCACCTTCAGGTGAAGGTGTAGAGCCTCGACCGCGAGTCTTCGAACCCGAATTCGTCATCGACATGGCGCAGCAGCCCCAGGCGCTCGTGCGACAGCCCGGCAACGCGTGCCAGGGCCTCGACGATCTCGTGGCCGCTCACGGCGCTGCGGTACGACAGCAGGCCGATGGCCCGGGCACCGGGCGAGACGCCACGCGGGCCCTGCAGCCAGCCGAGCACCTCGACGGGTTCGGGCTCCTGCGTCCCGGCAGTGGCCACGCCCTCTTCCTGCGCGTGTAGCGGAACCAGGCGATAGAAATAGGGGCCGTCCTCGAAGTCGTGTTCTTCCGCCACGTGGACCAGCCAGCCGCGCGCGACGATGCGCTGGCCGATGCGAAGGGCCCGCTGCCGCGTGATGCCCAGCGTATCGACGAGCCAGTCGGTCAGTTCCGATCCGAGGATGCAATCGGGGTAGCGCCGCAGGCGGTACCAGCGACTGCCGACCAGTCGCGGCGCTGCACGGAGCGCCTGCACGATGTCGTGCAGCGACTGTCGGGCTGGGACGGGCGCTGATCCCTGCGCCTGCTTTGCCAGCCATGGGCCCAGCTCGATCGGTGCCATCGGTCGCGCGAACAGGTAGCCCTGCAGGGCCTGGACGCCGAGCGTCGCGAGGCGTTGATGCTGCGCGGTCGTCTCGACGCCTTCTGCGATCATCGAGATGTGCAGTCGATGCGCCAGGCCGACGATCGCATCGAGCACCGGGTGGTCGGTCGCGTCCGGTCCGATGGTGCGTACGAACTCGCGATCGATCTTCAGCCGGTCGATCGCGAGGTTCTGCAGCAGCGCCAGGCTGGACTGCCCGGTACCGAAGTCGTCGATGGCGACACGGAATCCTGCATCGCGCAGCCGGCCGAGCATCTCGCGCACCTGGGTGTCGACGAGATCGCGCTCGGTCAGCTCGACCACCACCCGCGACGGGTCGATCGGGTCGCCATCGAAGACGGCGAGCATCTCGGCGCAGAAGTCCGGCCGACGCAACTGGCCGGGGGTGACGTTGAACGAGAAGTACAGGCCCGGATGCTCCAGCGCCACTTCGGCCAGTTGATCGCGGGCCGTGCGCATCACCAGGTCAGACATCGGGACGATCAGCCCGGAGCGCTCGGCGAAGTCGATGAACTCAACGGGTGAGACCAGGCCTCGCGCCGGGTGCTTCCAGCGCATCAGGACCTCGACGCCGACGCAGGCACCACTGCCCGCATCGACGATCGGCTGCACGACCGGCACGAAGCGACGCTTGCGCAAGGCCGTCTCGACCTGGCGGCGGCGGCCCGCACGCGCGGCCAGCAGCGCATTGGCACCGCCGATCGCGACGATGAATGCGAGCACCCAGAGCGATGTCCACAACACGGCGCGACTGGCGATGTGGTTGCGCAGCATGCGGGCGTCGAGGACCGCTTCGGCGACGATCGGCCAGCCGGGCACCGGCCGCGAGACGATTGCGGCATCCGCGCCCTGGCGGCGCTCGCCACCCGGGTCCCCGATCAGGGTCCAGCCACCCGCGGCGCGCAGTGAGAAGGACGCGCCTGCCACTTCGCCCAGTCGGTCGAGAATCTGCCGTGGGGCGATCAGCGCAGCGGCGATACCCTGCGGGTGCGGCTGGCGCAGCAGGAGGCCGTCCATCCGGTCCACCGGGAACACGGTCGGCGCAGCCAGTGGCACCGCCGGCCAGGCGCGCATCACCGGCCCCAATGGCCCGCAAACCTCCTCCTGAGAGAACTCGACGAAGAATTCGCGCGCCATCACGGAATCGAAGGACGCACGCGCCAGCGATTCGCGCGCGGCGGGGCCGCAGCCTTCGACGCGCAGCCTCCCGAGTTCGCTGCTGACTTCCTGCAGGGTGACGCCGGTGAGACGCGCCGCGTCATCGACACGACGTTCGAGGTTGCGCCCGACAGCGTGCCAGGCATCGAACAGGGCAACCACGACCAGCAGAAGCCCGGTGGCGACCACGATCGCCGCCGCCGCAAGGGGACGCAGCACCGGCGGCGAGGCGCGCACGCGCAGCTCACCACCAGGGTCGCGGGCAGCGTCACTCACCCACTCGGCGGTGAGCGCGAGCAGGGTGCGCAGCGCGCCGCCAGTCGTCGGATGAGCCATGCAATGGACCCGGTTGTCGCCCCTCGAGAGGTGGGTAACGGCGGGCGACGGCGCATCTTTAGCGCCGCGGAGTGCTGCAGGCTCGCGCTTCGGCCAGGGTGCCCGTCGATCAACCGATCACTTCCACCTTCGCACGCCGCGCCACCGCGGTCCAGGTGGCGATCTGCGACTCGATCACCTTGTTGAACTCCGCACCGGTCACCGGGACCTTCCGCGGCAGGGTCTGCAGGTCGTCCAGCCGCTTCATGATGTCCGGGCGGGCGAGGATCTCGGGCATCAGGGTGGTGAGCCGCTGCGCGATCGGCGCCGGCAGGTTCCTCGGCCCGGACAGGCCCAGCCACTGCGAACCGGTGAGCGAGGGGAAGCCCTGCTCGGCGAAGGTCGGCACGTCGGGCAGGCCGGGCAGCCGCGCGGGCGTGGACACGGCCAGCGCACGCAGCGAACCGCCCTTGAGCTGGTCGACGTTGGTCGTCACCGGGTCGAGCACGCTGTCGATCTGGCCACCCAGGAGCTCGGCCAGCGCCGGCGCACTGCCCTGGTAGGGAACATGGTCGTGCATCGGCGCATTGCCTTCGATCTTCAGCAGTTCACCGAACAGGTGGTTCG
>JAIENF010000650.1 GCA_019751575.1 Burkholderiales bacterium | reverse complement strand
GCCCAGGCCGACCGCGTCCTCTATCGAGCGGCGATTCGACGCCGGATCGAGAATCAGCCGAATCTGGCAGTGTTCCAGCAACCCGTCGACGATCTCATCCTCGAAGGTGGGCGGATTGCCGGCGCCATCACCCAGTCGGGCATCCGCTTCCGCGCAAGGGCTGTCGTGCTCACCACCGGCACGTTCCTGTCGGGCCTGATTCACATCGGCCTGTCGAATCACGCCGCCGGACGGGCGGGGGATCCACCCTCGATCCGGCTCGCCGACCGACTGCGCGAACTGAACTTGCCGCTGGGGCGGCTGAAGACAGGCACCCCGCCGCGCCTCGACGCCCGCACCATCGATTTCTCCGTCCTGGAAACCCAGCCCGGCGACGATCCTGTCCCGGTCTTCTCGTTCCTCGGGTCGCGTGACCAGCACCCGCGGCAGATCCCGTGCTGGATCACCCATACCAACAGCCGCACGCACGATGTCATCCGGGCGAACCTGGACCGCTCGCCGATGTTCGCCGGCGTGATCGAAGGCATCGGGCCCCGCTATTGCCCGTCGATCGAGGACAAGATCACCCGCTTTGCGGGACGCGACAGCCATCAGATCTTCCTTGAACCGGAAGGCCTGACGGTCAACGAGATCTACCCGCAAGGCATGTCGACCAGCCTGCCGTTTGACGTGCAGCTGGATTTCATGCGTTCGATCAGGGGCCTGGAGAAGGTCCACATCGTTCGACCCGGCTACGCGATCGAATACGACTATGTCGATCCTCGCGCACTCGGTGCCGCGCTGGAATTGAAGGACATCCCGGGCCTGTTCCTGGCCGGACAGATCAACGGCACCACCGGCTATGAAGAGGCGGCCGCACAGGGCCTGGTGGCCGGCATCAATGCTGCACGCTCGGCCTGCGGCGAGACGCCGTGGCATCCCCGCCGCGATGAAGCCTACATGGGTGTGCTGGTCGATGACCTGATCACCCGCGGGGTGACCGAGCCTTACCGGATGTTCACCAGCCGGGCCGAGTATCGGCTGTCGTTGCGCGAAGACAATGCGGACATGCGCCTGACGCCGGCCGGCCGCGAACTCGGCCTGGTCGACGATCACCGCTGGCACCTGTTCGAACGGAAGCGCGAGGCGGTTGCCCTCGAAACCGAGCGCCTGAAAACGACCTGGATCAATCCCAGGATCATCAGCCAGGCAGACGCAGACCGTATTCTCGGCCAGTCTGTCGAGCGTGAGTATTCACTGACTCAGCTGTTGAGCCGGCCCGACGTCGCCTACCGCGCGCTGATGACCCTGCCCGGTGTCGGCCCCGGCGTGGCCGACGAGGCGGTCGCGGAACAGATCGAGATCGCTGCGAAATACGCCGGGTACATCGGGCGGCAGGCCGACGAGATCGCGCGCCAGGATCAGCTCGAGACGACCCTGCTGCCTGCCGATTTCGACTATCTCGCACTGAACGGACTTTCCATCGAGGCGCGCCAGCGGCTGACCGCCCAGCGCCCGGAGACACTGGCCCAGGCCGCTCGCATGCCGGGCATCACCCCCGCGGCGATTTCGCTGCTGTGGGTGCACCTGAAACGACGCAATCGCCGCCCCGAACCGGAAACGCGCCGAACGGTCGAACAGTCGGCCTGACGTTCGGCTGACACCGTCGCGCGCCATCCAGGGATGGCAGCAACCCGATCCAGAGGTAAATGCAGATGCCCCAGACCACCCTCGACGCCGGCCTTGCCGCGCTCGGTATCGACCTTCCGGCAACCGCCCGCCAGAAGCTGCTCGACTATGTCGCGCTGATCGCCAAATGGAACCAGGTGCACAACCTGACCGCAATCCGCGAACCGGTGAAGATGGTCACCCACCATCTGCTCGACAGCCTCGCATTGCTGAAGGTGATCGACGGCGCCTCGAAACGCGTCATCGATATCGGCAGCGGCGCCGGCCTGCCGGGCATCCCGCTGGCGATCGCCCGTCCAGACTGGCAGGTAACCCTGCTCGACAGCAACCACAAGAAGGGCGTGTTCCTGCAGCAAGCGGTCAGCGAACTGGGACTGGCCAACGCGACGGTGGTGGTCGACCGGGTCGAGGCATTCCGGCCCGACGCCGGCTTCGACTGCGTGGTGTCGCGCGCGTTCTCGGATCTCCCCGAGTTCGCCGAACTCTCCCGCCACCTGCGTGGACCCGGCGGCGTGCTGCTGGCGATGAAGGGGGTCTATCCATATGAAGAAGTGCTGCAGCTCTCGCCCGACATCGGCACGGTCGAAGTGATCCGGCTCGAGGTGCCCGGCGTCGATGCAGAACGGCATCTCGTGTCGATCGGCGCTGCCTGATGCCACGCATCCTCGCCATCGCCAACCAGAAGGGCGGCGTCGGAAAGACGACGACCAGCGTGAACCTGGGCGCGAGCCTCGCCGCGGCCAAGCGTCGCGTCCTGCTGGTCGATCTAGATCCCCAGGGCAACGCGACGATGGGCAGCGGCATCGACAAGTCGAACCTCGCCTACTCCGTCTACGACGTGCTGCTCGGCGTCGTGCCGGCCGCGGCAGCACGCGTTCGTTCCGAGTCCTGTGGCTACGACGTGCTCCCCACCAACCGCCACCTGGCCGGCGCCGAGATCGAGCTGGTCACGATGCCCGAGCGCGAGGCACGGCTGAAGCAGGCCCTCGCGGCGATCGCCGATGGTTACGACTACATCCTCATCGACTGCCCGCCGGCCCTGAGCCTGCTCACGGTCAACGCCTTCGTCGCGGCCGATGCAGTGATGATCCCGATGCAGTGCGAGTACTACGCGCTCGAAGGGCTGTCCGACCTGGTCGAAACGATCAAGCGGGTGCGCGCCCACCTGAACCCGAAGCTCGAGATAGAAGGCCTGCTGCGAACGATGTACGACCCGCGCAACACGCTTTCCCTGCAGGTGTCGCAACAGCTCACCCAGCACTTCGGCAGCAAGGTCTACCGCACGGTGATCCCGCGCAACGTACGGCTGGCCGAAGCCCCCAGCTACGGCAGGCCGGTCCTCGAATTCGATCGCCAGTCCAAGGGCGCGCTGGCCTACCTGGCGCTGGCCGGCGAAATGCTCAATCGGGCGGCGCTCACATGATGGCAAAACCCAAGGGACTCGGCCGCGGACTGGACGTACTGCTCGGTGGCGGCTCGATGGATGCGTTCGACGCACCGGCCAAGGCTGCCGGCACCGGCGACGGGACGCGCGAACTGCCGATCGATGCACTGCTTCCGGGCAAGTACCAGCCACGCACGCGCATGGACGAGGCCGCGCTGGCCGAGCTGGCCGAGTCGATCCGCGAACAGGGCATCCTGCAGCCGATCCTGGTGCGGCCGGTCGGCGAGGGACGCTTCGAGATCATCGCCGGCGAACGGCGGTGGCGCGCGTCGCGGCTGGCCGGCCTGACCGAGGTGCCGGTGCTGGTCCGCACGATCCCGGACGAATCGGCGCTGGCAATGGGGCTGATCGAGAACATCCAGCGCGAAGACCTGAACGCGCTCGAGGAGGCGCACGGTATCCAGCGGTTGATCGACGAATTCGGGATGACCCACGAACTGGCCGCCAAGGCACTCGGCCGGTCGCGTACCGCGGTATCGAACCTGCTGCGGCTGCGCGCGCTGAGCGCACCGGTGCAGGAGCTGCTGTACGGCGGCGCGATCGAGATGGGCCATGCCCGGGCCTTGCTGGCACTGGAGCCTGCGATGCAGATCGTGCTCGCGAACAAGGTGGCGGCGCAGAAGCTGTCGGTACGCGAGACCGAGCGCGAGGTCGCGCGCATGAATGCACCGTCCGACCAGGTTGCCGGCAAGCCTCGGGCGGCCGCGCAGGATCCGGACGTCGCCCGGCTTCAGGAGCGGCTGGCCCAGTCGCTCGGAACGGGCGTGCGGCTGAAGGTCGGCCCGAAGCACACAGGCCGGATGGAGATCTCCTGGCATTCACTGGAACACCTGGATGAGCTGACCCGCCGGCTGGGACTGCCGCCCGACTGAACGGGTGCAGGGGATGCAGGCAGGCACTCGGCGCGGGTCTCGCAGGGCAGGCAGCGGTTGCCGCTCGCCTGCGAATGCAGGATATTCGCGGACACTACGAGGCCGAGACCTCGGCAAGGAGGAGCAATGCGCATCTCAGGAACCCGCTGCCTGCTGGCAATCGCCGCGCTGTCGTCGACGCCGGTGATCGCGCAGGATTTTCCCGCGAAGCCGATCCGGATCGTCGTGCCCACGGCCCCGGCGGGGTCGCCCGACGTCCTCGCGAGGCTCCTGGCCGAGCGCCTGCGCGATCGCTGGGGCCAGCCGGTGGTGATCGAGAATCGTGCCGGTGCAGGCCAGATGATCGGTGCAGAGATGGTCGCCAAGGCGCCCGCCGATGGCTACACGCTGCTGCTGCCCACCGGTACCTACACGACGAGCGTCGCCGTCCGTCCCTCGCTGCCCTTCGATCCCGTGCGCGACC
>JAIENF010000666.1 GCA_019751575.1 Burkholderiales bacterium | reverse complement strand
GGTCTGCCTTGTCGCGGAAGTGCCAGTAGACCGCTCCGCGCGTGACGCCTGCCGCACGGGCGATGTCGGTCAGCGACGTGCGGGACACCCCGCGCCGCTGGAACTCGATTTCCGCCATGTCGAGGATCCGCGCGTGGGTCGCGCGCGCGGCGTCCTTGGTGCGTCGGGGCATGAACGTCGCCTGTCCATTCAACATACATACACGAATGTATGTATAGTAAGGCCACATTCTTGCGAAGTCACGCGACGAATGGACCACAAGGCGCCCTGCCTTGCCCGCTGTGGCTGCCCGAACAAGGTGCGATGGATGTCTTTCATGCAACAGCTGCCGATGACCCGCGCCCTCCCGCGCGAGCGCCTGCGAGGCGGCGGCATGCGTCCGCCGGTCGCGATCCTCGCGCTGCTGGCGGTCGCGATCGCCGGCTGCAGCAACGGCACCCCGCCTCCGGCAGGTGCGGCGAAGAACGGCAAGGGCACGCCTGCGCTGGCCGAAGTGGGCGTGGTCACGGTCGATGCAGGAACCGTCGGGCTGGTCACCGAGTTGCCTGGCCGGACCGAAGCGTCGCGCGTCGCGCAGGTCCGGGCACGCGCGGCGGGCATCCTCCAGCAGCGCCTGTTCCGCGAGGGCAGCGACGTCAAGGCCGGCCAGGTGCTGTTCCAGATAGACCCGGCTCCCTACCGCGCGCTGCTCGCGGCGGCCCAGGCATCGGTCGCCCGCGGCGAAGCGAACGTGATGCAGACACGCGCGCAGGCGGAACGCTTCAAGCCCCTGGCCGAAGCCAATGCGATCAGCCAGCAGGACTACGTGAATGCCGTGGCGGCCCAGAAGCTGGCGGAGGCGGAGCTGGCCTCGAGCCAGGCATCGCTGCAGACGGCACGGATCAACCTCGGCTATGCGACCGTCACCGCGCCGATCTCCGGGCGCATCGGGCGCACGCTGGTGACCGAGGGCGCGCTGGTCGGCCAGGGAGAGCCCACGCCGCTGGCCCTGTTGCAGCAGATAGACCCGATGTACGTGAACCTCTCGCAGCCGGTGGCCGACGTGCTGCGCCTGCGTGCTGCGATCGCCAGTGGCGAACTGCGCCGCGCAGGCCAGGGCGAAGCGGTGCCGGTGCGCATCGTGCTCGATGACGGCAGCGTCTATCCGATAGCCGGAAGACTGCTGTTCTCCGACCTGTCGGTGGACCCCGCCACCGGGCAGATCGCGCTGCGGGCCGAGGTGCCCAACCCGCGCGGCGTGCTGCTGCCCGGCATGTACGTGCGGGCGCGCCTCGAACAGGCCAGCGCCGCCGGCGCGATCCTGCTGCCCCAGCAGGCGGTCCAGCGGTCCGCGCAGGGCGACCGCGTGAAGGTGGTGTCGGCCGACGGCATCGTGTCCGATCGCACCGTGAAGCTCGGACCGCCCCGCGACGGGCAGTGGCTGGTGCTGGAAGGGCTGGCCTCCGGCGAACAGGTCGTCGTCGACGGCTTCCAGAAGCTGCAGGGCGACCGGCCGGTGAAGCCGGTGCCGTGGAAGGCGCCGGGCAGCGCGCCCGCGCCTGCGCCCGCCCGCGCCGCGGGATCCTGATGGCATCGTTCTTCATCGGGCGCCCGGTCTTCGCCTGGGTGATCTCGCTGTTCATCCTGGTGCTCGGCGCGGTGTCGATCACCCAGTTGCCGGTGGCGCAGTACCCGTCGGTCGCGCCGCCCTCGATCGTCGTGTCGGCCACCTATCCGGGTGCCTCGGCGCAGGTGCTCGAGGACAGCGTGCTCAGCGTGATCGAACGGGAGATGAACGGATCGCCCGGGCTGATCTACATCGAATCGGTCGCGCAGGCCGACGGCACCGGCTCGATCACGCTCAGCTTCGAGCCCGGCACCAATCCGGACCTCGCCCAGGTCGACGTGCAGAACCGCCTCGGCCGCGCCTCGCCCCGGCTGCCACTGGCGGTCACCCAGCAGGGCGTGCGGGTCGACAAGTCACGCGCCAACTTCCTGCTGTTCACGATCCTGTCCTCGGACAACCCCGCGTTCGATCCGGTCGCGCTCGGCGACTATGCGTCGCGCAACGTGCTGCCCGAGATCCAGCGCGTCCCGGGCGTCGGCCAGGCCCAGCTGTTCGGCACCGAACGGGCGATGCGCATCTGGATCGACCCGGCGAAGCTGGTCGGCTACCGCCTGTCCTCGGCCGACGTGACCGCCGCGATCGCCGCGCAGAATGCCCAGGTTGCCTCCGGCACGATCGGCGCCTTGCCCACCGTGCCCGGCCAGGGGATCTTTGCCACCGTGGTGGTGAAGGGGCAGCTGACCACGCCCGAGGAGTTCGGCAACATCGTGCTGCGCGCGGCGACCGACGGCGGCCTGGTGCGCCTCAGGGACGTCGCACGCATCGAGCTCGGCGCGCAGGCCTACAGCCCGCAGGCGCGGCTGAACGGACAGCCCTCGACCGGCATCGGCGTGCAGCTGTCGCCGACCGGCAACGCGCTGGCCACCGCGAAGGCGATCCGGGTGCGGCTGGACGAACTCTCCCGCTACTTCCCGCCGGGCGTGAAGGCGACCATCCCCTACGACAGCTCGAGGTTCGTGGAGATCTCCATCCGGCAGGTCGCGACGACCCTGGTCGAGGCGGTGGTGCTGGTGTTCCTGGTCATGTTCCTGTTCCTGCAGAACATCCGCTACACGATCATTCCGACGCTGGTGGTGCCGATCGCGCTGATGGGCACCTTCGCGGCGTTGCTCGCCATGGGCTTCTCGATCAACGTGCTGACCATGTTCGGCATGGTCCTGGTGATCGGCATCGTGGTCGACGATGCGATCGTGGTGGTCGAGAACGTGGAACGCATCATGACCACCGAGGGGCTGTCGCCGGTCGAGGCCACGCGCAAGGCGATGTCGCAGATTTCCGGGGCGATCATCGGCGTCACCGTGGTGCTGGTCTCGGTGTTCGTGCCGCTCGCCTTCTTCGGCGGCGCGATCGGCAACATCTATCGCCAGTTCTCGGCGGTGATGGTGACCGCGATCCTGTTCTCCGCCTTCCTGGCCCTGTCCTTCACGCCGGCCCTGTGCGCGACGCTGCTGAAGCCGGTCGAGGCCGGCCACCACCACGCGAAGCGGGGCTTCTTCGGCTGGTTCAACCGGGGCTTCACGCGCACCACGAAGACCTATGAAGGACTCGTCGCCGGGCTGCTCCGCCGGAGCATCCGCTTCCTCTTCATCTACGCAGCGATCATCGTGGCGGTGGTGGTGATGGTCAACCGCATGCCGACGTCCTTCCTGCCCAACGAGGACCAGGGCAACATCCTGGTCAACGTCCAGCTGCCACCCGGCGCGACGGTGAATCGCACGCGCGACGTGATGGCCGAGGTCGAGAAGTACATGCTGGCGCAGACCACCGAGGTGCAGAGCATCGTCAGCGTGCTCGGCTTCAGCTTCGCCGGCACCGGACAGAATGCAGCCCTCGGGTTCGTGACGCTGAAGGACTGGGACCAACGCGTCGGCCCCGAACACACCGCGCAGGCGCTCGCGGCACGCGCCTTCGGCGGACTGTCGAAGATCAGGGACGCGTTCATCTTCCCGGTCAGCCCGCCGCCGATCCCCGAGCTGGGACGTGCCACCGGGTTCGCCATGCGCCTGCAGGACCGTGGCGGCAACGGGCGGGAGGCCCTGCTCGCCGCGCGCGGCCAGCTGCTCGGCATGGCGGCGAAAAGCCCGCTGCTCGCGGGCGTGCGCCCCGACGGACTGGAGGATGCCTCGCAGCTCGCCCTGGACATAGACCGCGACAAGGCGAGCGCACTGGGCGTGAGCTTCGGGGCGATCAACAACGCGCTGTCGACTGCGCTCGGATCGTCCTACGTGAACGACTTCCCGAACGCCGGCCGGCTGCAGCGGGTGGTGGTGCAGGCCGATGCACCGGCGCGCATGCAGCCCGACGACCTGCTGCGGCTGAACGCGTTGAACGCGGCGGGCCAGCCGGTCCCGCTGTCGGCGTTCGCGACGCCACGCTGGACAAGCGGACCGATGCAGACGGTCCGCTACAACGGCTATCCGGCCGTACGCATCGCCGGGGAACCCGCGCCGGGACAGAGCACCGGTGCCGCGCTCGCTGAAATGGAGCGGCTCGCCGCGCAGCTTCCGCCGGGCTTCGCCTTCGAATGGACCGGACAGTCGCGCGAGGAGAAGCTGTCGGGCTCGACCGCCGGCATCCTGTTCGCGTTCTCGCTGCTCGCGGTCTTCCTGTGCCTGGCCGCCCTGTACGAAAGCTGGACCATCCCGCTCGCGGTGATCCTGGTGGTGCCGCTGGGCATCCTCGGGGTGGTGCTGGCCGCCGAACTGCGCGGCCTGGAGAACGACGTCTACTTCAAGGTGGGACTGATCACCATCATCGGCCTGTCGGCGAAGAACGCGGTGCTGATCATCGAGTTCGCG
>JAIENF010000459.1 GCA_019751575.1 Burkholderiales bacterium | reverse complement strand
AGATCCTGATCGACCGCGTGCTCGAGAAGGCGAAGAGCGGCAACATCCGCATCGAATGGAACCACGAGGTCGACGAGGTGCTGGGCGACGACAAGGGCGTCACCGGCGTGCGCATCCGCTCGACCCAGACCACGGAAAAGAAGGACCTCGCGGTGCACGGGGTGTTCATCGCGATCGGCCACACGCCGAACACCGGCATCTTCGAGGGCCAGCTCGACATGAAGGGCGGCTACATCGTCACCCGCAGCGGGACCGACGGCAACGCCACCGCCACCTCGGTGCCGGGCGTGTTCGCCGCCGGCGACGTGCAGGACCATGTCTACCGGCAGGCGATCACCAGCGCGGGCACCGGCTGCATGGCTGCGCTCGATGCCGAGCGCTACCTCGACGCACTGAAGTAGCCGCGCCGGCCGGCGATGCGGGCGACCGATGGACGACCGGTTCAGGCGGCTGAGGGCCGTCACCCTCGCCACCGGCGCCCGGGCTCGAAAGGCATCGACCGGCCGCGCCACTGATCGCCCGCCCGCCCTGGCCGCGGTGGCCCCACCCGCGGTGGACACCTCGGACACGGCGCTGTTCCGGGCGGCGGTGGTGGATGCAAGGCCGCTGCCGGATCCGGGCCGGGTCGCACCGCCGCCGCCGCGGGTGCGTCCGCTGCCACTCCAGCGCTGGGCCGACGACCGGGCGGTACTGTCCGACAGCCTGAGCGATCATGTCACCTGGGAATTCGACAACCAGACCGGCGAACAGGCCGCGTTCAAGCGCGATGGCGTGTCGCCGCTGGTGTTCCGCAGGCTGCGCCGCGGCCACTGGATCCTCCAGGGTGAGATCGACCTGCACGGCATGACCCGGGAAGAAGCCCGGGTACACCTGGCCGCCTTCCTGTCCGAGTGCCTGCGTCGCGGCGCGCGCTGCATCCGGGTGGTGCACGGCAAGGGGCTGCGCTCGCGCAACCGCGAGCCGGTGCTCAAGGCGAAGGTCGCACAATGGCTCGCACAGCGCGACGAGGTGCTTGCGTTCTGCGAAGCGGCGCCCCGAGACGGCGGCGCAGGCGCGATGTTCGTGCTGCTGAAGGCGCGCGAGCGGGGATGACCGGCCGGCAAGCGCCCCGGGACCGGCTCGCCACCGGCGTGCCGGGTCAGATCGCCGCGTCGCCCGTCTCGCCGGTGCGGATCCGGATCGCCTGCCCGATGTCGTAGACGAAGATCTTTCCGTCCCCGATCTTCCCGGTGCGCGCAGCGCGGGTGATCGCCTCGATCGCCGCGTCGAGCAGCGTGTCGGGCACGACCACCTCGACCTTCACCTTCGGCAGGAAGTCGATCGCATACTCGGCCCCGCGATAGAGCTCGGTGTGGCCCTTCTGGCGGCCGAATCCCTTGACCTCGCCCACGGTGAGCCCGCTCGCGCCGATCTCGGACAATGCCTCCCGCACCTCTTCGAGCTTGAACGGCTTGATGATCGCTTCGATCTTCTTCATCGACGGCTCCTTCAGGTCAGTGGAGGTTGTGCTTGCGGCAGCGGCTCAGTGACGGAACCGGTTCGTGATCGGGTAGCGCCAGTCCTTGCCGAACCCGCGCGGGGTCACCCGGATGCCCACGGGTGACTGGCGCCGCTTGTATTCCGCGACCCGGATCAGCCGCACCGCCTGCTCGACTGCCGCCCGATCGAACCCCGCGGCGACGATCTCCTCGGGCGACTGGTCGCGTTCGACATAGGCCTCGATGATGCCGTCGAGCACGTCGTACTCGGGCAGGCTGTCCTGGTCGGTCTGGTCCGGCCGCAGTTCGGCGCTCGGCGGGCGGTCGATGATCCGCTGCGGGATCACTTCGCCGTTGCGGTTGCGCCAGCGCGACAGCCGGTAGACGAGCGTCTTCGAGATGTCCTTGAGCACCGCGAAGCCGCCGGCCATGTCGCCATAGAGCGTCGCATAGCCGGCGCTCATCTCGCTCTTGTTGCCGGTGGTGAGCACGATGGAGCCGAACTTGTTCGACAACGCCATCAACAGCGTGCCGCGGATGCGTGCCTGCAGGTTTTCTTCGGTGGTGTCCGGCTTCGTGCCCGCCAGTTCCGGCGCCAGCGTCTCGAGGAAGGCATCGAACACCGGCCGGATCGCGAGCTCGCTGTAGCGCACGCCGAGGGTCTTCACCATCTCGCGCGAGTCGTCGACGCTCATGCCGGCGGTGTACTGCGACGGCATCATCACTGCATGCAGCTTGTCCGCGCCGATCGCATCGACGGCCACCGCCAGGGTGAGCGCGGAATCGATGCCACCCGACAGGCCGAGCAGCGCACCCGGGAAGCCGTTCTTGCCGACGTAATCGCGCACGCCCAGGCACAGCGCGCGGTACACCTCTTCCTCGAGTTCGAGCGCGGGCAGGCAGGGGCCGGGAAGCAGCTCCCCGCGTTCGAATTCGACCAGCCCGAGCTGTTCCTCGAACCAGGGCATCTGCAGCGCGAGCGCGCCGCCGGAACCCATCGCGAACGAGGCGCCGTCGAACACCAGTTCATCCTGCCCGCAGACATGGTTCACGAACACCACCGGCAGCCCGGTCTCGGCCACCCGCTTGCGCACCACGTCGTAGCGGGCGCGCTGCTTCTGCACATGGTAGGGCGAGGCGTTGAGCACCAGCAGGCACTGCGCGCCCGCCTCGCGCGCCGCGAGCGGAGCCGGGGCCGGGCCGGACTCGTCGGCCACCGCGTGTTCGCCGTGCGGCAAAGGCCGCGGCTCGCCATGGGCCCTGCCCTGCGGACCCCAGACATCCTCGCAGATGTTGATGCCGAAACGCACGCCCTCGTGCTCGAACACGCAGGGCGTGGTGTCGGCGTCGAAGTAGCGCTGCTCGTCGAACACCGTGTAGTTGGGCAGGTTGCGCTTGTGGTAGCGCGCGATCACCCGGCCGTCGCGCAGCACGGAGGCGGCGTTGTAGCGCCGGCCGTCGACCGCCCGCGGATGCCCGATCACGATGGTGATCGACGGCGCCTCGCGCGCGACCTGCGCCACGGCTTCGTCGCAGTAGCGGTAGAAGTCTTCGCGCAGCAGCAGGTCTTCCGGCGGGTAGCCGCAGATGGCCAGTTCGGGTGTGACCAGCAGCGTCGCCCCCGCCGCCTGCGCGGATCGGGCGGCACCGACAATGAGCGCCGCATTGCCTGCGAGGTCGCCGAGGGTTAGATTGAGTTGTGCGAGTGCTATCTTCACGACGGGAACTATATCATCGAGCCCATGGCTGACCGACCCCGGCAGGCGTTGCCACGACGACGTGGCGGCACATCCCGCGACCCGCGCAGCCTGCGCGCAGGCCGGGCCCGGGCATGACCTCCGACGCGCGGCGCACGCAGGTCATCGAAGTCCATGAATCGATCGGCGACATCGACGCCTCGGCGTGGAACCGCCTCGCGGGCGAGCAGCTGTTCGTGCGCCACGAGTTCCTGCATGCCCTTGAAGCCACGGGCTGTGCGTCGCCGGAAACCGGCTGGACGCCGCGCTTCCTCACCCTTCACCAGGAGGGCGCGCTGACCGGCGCGATGCCGCTCTACCTGAAGGCCCATTCGTACGGCGAGTACGTGTTCGACTGGGCCTGGGCGGATGCATACGGACGCAGCGGCCTGCGCTACTTCCCGAAGCTGCTGTGCGCGGTGCCGTTCACGCCGGTCGGCGGGCCGAGGCTGCTCGCTGCCTGCGACCGCGACCGCGAGCTGCTCGCCGCCGGCGCGCTGGCGCTCGCGCAGAAGCTCGACGTCTCCTCGCTGCACCTGCTCTACCCGCAGGCAGCCGACCGGCCTTCACTGGCCAGCGCCGGCCTGATGCCACGCCAGGGCGTGCAGTTCCACTGGCACAACCGCGGCTGCGCGCCGGACCGCGCGGACGACGGCCCGCCCTACGCCGATTTCGATGCGTTCCTGGCGACGATGAACCACGACAAGCGCAAGAAGGTGAAGCAGGAGCGGCGCAAGGTGCGCGATGCCGGCATCACCTACCGCTGGAAGCGCGGCACCGAGATCACCGAGGGCGACTGGGCATTCTTCTACCGCTGCTATTCCGACACCTACCGGCGCCACGGCCATTCGCCCTACCTGTCGCTCGACTTCTTCCTCCGGGTCGCCCAGGCCCTGCCCGACCATTTCGTGCTGATCCTCGGCGAGCGCAGCGATGCCGGCCATGTTCAACCGGTGGCCTGCGCGCTCGACGTCCATTCCGGCGACCGCGTCTACGGCCGCTACTGGGGCGCCACCGAACTGCACTCGGGGCTGCATTTCGAGACCTGCTACTACCAGTCGATCGAGTACGCCATCGCGCATCAGGCATCGGTGTTCGAAGGCGGCGCGCAGGGCGAACACATGCTAGCGCGCGGGCTGACGCCGGTCGTCACGCACTCGTCCCACTGGCTCGCCCATCCGCAGT
>JAIENF010000525.1 GCA_019751575.1 Burkholderiales bacterium | reverse complement strand
AGCTGCCGGCCGGCACGATCTGGGCGCAGCTCTCCGGTCTCACCAGAAACGACCACCGCGATCGCCGGCTGTTCCCCGACACCCCGTTGCCGTTTGCGCTGCTCGCAGCACATGACTTCGATGCAGCGTTGCGCGTGGCGCAACTGCGGTTGCGCAGCGGCCTGGAGATCGCGCCGCTCGCGGTCAGGGTCGAAGCAAGGCAGGGGCGTGCCACGCTGCAGGCGGAGGAGATGCGCATCGCAGACGGACGGGCCAGCCTGTCGCTCGAGATCGATGCCTCGACGGCCCGGCCTGCGCTGCGGTTGAAGGCGAGCGGCAAAGACCTGTCCATGGAGAAGCTCACCGCGGTGCGCGGCCGCACGCGGGTCACCGGGGGCAGCACCGCCTTCACGCTCGACTATTCCGGCAGCGGCGCGTCGCCTCGCGCGCTGGCCGCGAGTGCCTCCGGCGAACTGCAGCTGTCCACCGGGCCTGCCCGCGTCGGCGCCGGCGGCCTGGACTTCGGTGGCGACCTGCTGGTGAGGCTGTTCGCGGCGATCAATCCATTCCATGCCGTCGACAGTGCCACTGAACTGCACTGCGCGGCCGCGCGGCTGCCCGCGCGCGCCGGGGTGATCACGGTGAACCGCTCGATCGCCTACGAAACGCGAAGGGCGAACGTGGTCGCAGCAGGCCGGATCGACCTGCGCAACGAAACCCTCGACCTGGTGATCCGGCCGACCATCAAGGAAGGACTGGGCGTCGGCGCAGGACAGTTGGCGCAACTGGTGCGCGTGACCGGGCCGATGCGCTCGCCTGGACTGGCGCTGGATGCCGCGAGTGCCCTGCGTGCAGCGGCCACCGTCGGCGGAGCGGTCGCCACCGGAGGGTTGTCTCTGATCGGGGAGGCGCTGCTGGACCGGCGTACGTCGGATCCTTCGCCATGCCGCACGGCACTGGCCGCGGGCAGGGGCTCCCCTCCCGGCGAGGACGCCGCGGCCGCCCCTGCATCCAATCCGGCACGGCGCGTGATCGACGGTGCGCGCCGCGGCGCGCAACGCCTGTTCAACCTGGGACGGTGAGCCAGTGGGCGCCGGCAGCAGCCCCGCGCCTGCGCGCCGAAGCAATCACCGCCTCGAACGCGGAAAGCCCGCCGCGCAGCGCCTCGGCCAGGCCGGCGTCGGGCGCGGTGCCGGCCCTCAGCACCTGGTCGCTGGCCGCCGCCTGCGCTGACAGTGCCATCGCACCGACGGCACCGGCGGTCGACTTCAAGGTGTGTACCCCGCGCTTCACGGCCGCCAGGTCGCCGGCGGCCTGGCCGGACTCGATGTCCTCGATCAGCGCGCGGGCATCATGGACGAACAGGTCCAGCAGTTCATCAGCGTAGCCCGGGTCGCTGCCATCCTCGATCATCGGCAGCTCGTACAGCACCGAAGGGTCGAAGCAGGCTGCCACGCTGGCCGGCGGCACGGGCAGCCCGACCATGCCCGGCGCCGGGCTCGGCTCGCCATTGCGTGGGGTCGCGAACGGCATCGCCTGCGGCACGGCCGCGGAGCCGCGTGCCACCCAGCGCGCCACCATCGTGCGAAGGTTTTCGGCCAGCACCGGCTTGCTGAGGAAATCGTCCATGCCGGCCGCCAGGCAGGCGACACGGTCCTGGGCGAACGCGTTCGCGGTGAGTGCCACGATCGGCAGCAGTGACGCGGCCTGGCCAGCACCTCCCGCGCGGATGCGTCGCGTCACCTCGAGCCCATCCATGTCGGGCATCTGCCAATCCATGAGGACCAGGTCGAATGTCCGTTCACCGAGCAGCGCGAGCGCCTGCGCACCGTTGCTCGCTGCAGTGCTGAGGTATCCGGCATGGCTCAGCAGCCGGCAGACGATCGTCTGGTTCAGGGGATCGTCCTCCACCACCAGCACATGCGCCCGTGCGGGTGGCGTAGCGCCGGACTCGGCGGCGATCGTGCGCGGTTCGCCGCGCGGCAAGCCATTGGCCAGGGGGCCGAACTCGCTCACCAGCGCCGTACGCAGCACCGGCTTCATCAGGCTGCGGGCGAGCGTTCGCGAGCCGACGCGGCTGCAGGCCTCGACTGCCTGCCGGCTGGTCATGCCGACCACCCGGTCCGAACCCAGGCGTTCGCCCAGATGGTCGATCAGCGCACTCGCCTGTGTCCCTTCACAGCAGACCAGCATCCAGGACCGGCCGGGTTGCGCCAGCGCGCCCAGCCATCGATCCATATCGTCGGCGGTGCGAAGTCGCGCGTGGGCGCATCCCAGTCGCTGCAGCTGGGCACCCAGCGCTTCGGCCGATGGATCGTGCGGTTCGTAGAACGCGACGTCCAGCGCCAGCGCGGGCGGCTCAGCCGGTCGGAGTGAAGCATGCGGGAGCGGCAGGCAAAGGTCGAAACGGGTGCCTTCCCCAAGACGACTCTGCACTGAGATGCGGCCACCCATGGCCTCGGTCAGCTGGCGCACGATCGAAAGCCCGAGGCCGCTGCCGCCGAACCGACGGTCAGCGCCATCATCGGCCTGGCGGAAGGGTTCGAAGATGTGCTGCAGCGAGGCAGCGCCTATGCCTATCCCGGTATCCGCGACGCTGACGAGCAGTTCTTCCGGATCCGCGCCGCACGTCAGCTTCACGGTGATGTCGCCGGACGGCGTGAACTTCACCGCGTTTCCGAGCAGGTTCAGCAGCACCTGCCGCACGCGCAGCGGGTCACCATGGCGCCAGGGCTTCAGTGCCGGATCGACCACGCAGGAAAGCTCGAGCCCCTTGGCCCGCGCGCTCAATGCCGCGGTCGCCAGCGCGGCGTCGACGCAGTCGAGCAGGTGGAAGTCTTCCATCGACAGCGCAAGCTCGCCGGCCTCGATGCGCGAGAGGTCCAGGATGTTCTCGATCAGGCCGAGCAGGTTCAGGCCACTGCGCTGGATGGACTCGACCAGGTGGGTCTGGCCCGCATCCGCAGGCTGCACGCTTCCGGGGATTGCGGCATGCCCCGCCTGTAGGAGCTGGGCGGCACCGATCACTGCGTTGAGCGGCGTGCGCAGCTCGTGGCTCATGTTGGCCAGGAAGCGGGTCTTTGCCTGCGATGCAGCCTCGGCCGCCTCCTTCGCCTGCCGCAGGTCCTGGGTGCGCTGGCGAGACTCGGTGATGTCGGTGCGCAGGCTGACGGTGAGGCCTTCGCGCGAGCGGCTTTCATGCAGCCGGTACCAGCGGCCACCGAGCGTGACTTCTCGTGCGCGTGGACCCTCGTCGAGCGCGCGATGCATCGCCATGCGCCTGGCGAGCCATTCATCTTCGGGAAGGCTGCGGTCGATGCCCTCCAGGCCGCTCCGATAGAACGACCGCATCACGTCGCGCACGGTCGGATGGGGCCCCAGGCCGACGATCGGGGACACGTCTCGGTAGCGGCTGTTGCAGACGACCATCCGGTCGTCTTCGTCGAACATCACGAAGCCCGCGTCGAGCACTTCCAGTGCGCTCTGCAACTGGACCTGCGCACGTGCCGTCGCTTCCTGGGCGAGGCGCGTCATCGTGCGATCCAGCACCAGTCCATCGAAGTAGAGCAGCTGGCCTTGCTCGTCGTAGACGCCCTGGCCGCGGTCGAGCGCCCAGCGGACGCTGCCGTCGGCATGCCGGATCCGGTATTCGACTTCGTAGCCCGCTTTCCGGCGAGTCGCCCGGATGATCTGCCGGCGCAGCTTCAGGAGGTCCTCCGGCAGCACCACCGCCGAGAGGTCCCGTCCTCCGTGCGTGAATGCCCGCGCAGGCCAGCCGGTCAGCTCCTCGATGCCATCGGACAGGAACACGACTGCACCACCACGGCCTGCACCGCGCCGATAGACACACCCTGGCAGGTTCGCGACCAGTCCGCGGAACTTCCGCTCGCTGTCGGCGAGCGCGACTTCCGCCTGCCTGCTCTGGTGCACGAGGGCGCGCAGCAGGGTCGCCAGTTCGAGCAGGTCGTCGGACTGGGGTGCCGGCGAATCGGAAGGAAGACGATGCGGCAGCAGTTCACGCGCGCTTTCGCGCAGCGTGTCCAGGACCATCCGCTGGGCCAACCCTTCTTCGCGCAGGCGATCATTGGCCTCCGTCAGCTCCTGCGACGACAGTTCGAGGCTGCGCGTGCGCAGCCCGAGGTCACGGTCGAACTGGTGGTAGCTGTCGGACACGGACGCCACCAGCCGCTCCAGCGCGTCTCTCAGGACCGGGTCTGCAGTGAGTGCAGGCAGTGCAGCGAGCTCGGCAGCCCCGGCGACGCCAAGGCTGCGCCGCAGCTGGCGCAGCAGCATCGGATGCATGACGGGGGCGGGCGTGGTGGGCGTCAAGTCGTTCAGGCCGATTCTCTCCTCGACGTGATGGTCATCGTCTGGTTGTGCAATCG
>JAIENF010000786.1 GCA_019751575.1 Burkholderiales bacterium | reverse complement strand
CTGGCACGCGTCTACAACTCTCGCGCGCAGGCGTTCTCGATCCTCAAGCGCGACCCGCATGCGACGCCGGTGCTCGACGTGCTCACCTACTACGTCGACCTGATGTGCTGGTTCCTCGAAGGCAACCGGCCGGTCGAGGTGGTGGCGCGCGGCCAGCACGGCATCTTCAAGAAGGCCGGCTACAGTGCGCACGACGTGACCTGGGCGATCGTCACCTTCGCGGACGGCGCGGTGATCAACTTCGGCGTGAGCTATGCGCTGCCGGCGCAGTACCCGACGCTGGGCCAGTCCGACCGGGTCGAGCTGCTAGGCACGGAAGGCACGATGATCATCGATGACGACCACATGGACCACCTGATCTACTCCGAGAAGGGCATCCCGCACGCGTACGTGCCCGACCATGGCGTGCCGTTCGCCTTCCTCGGCAGCAACACCGCCGGCGACTGGGCGCTGGGCGAGTTCTGGGGGCCGCTCGGCAACGAGACGCGCAGCTGGCTCGACTCGCTGGTGACCGGTGCCGATACACCGCACTGCCGGCCCGATGCCGCGCTGGTGAACCTGGAGACGACGATCGCCATGGAGCGTTCGGCCCGGTCCGGACAGGCCGTCCGCCTGCCGCTGGAAACCTGAGGAAACGGATAGATGAACCGACACAATGGAACGACGGCACGCCGCGTGGTCTCGCGCGTGTCGATGGCCGCAGTCTCCCTCGCCCTCGCCATTCCGGCCAGCGCGGTGGCCCAGCAACCCTATCCGTCGCGCCCGGTGCGGCTGGTGTCGCCGAATCCGCCCGGAGGGGCGAACGACGTGATCGCGCGCATCGTGGTGAACCGGCTGGCCGAGGTGCTTGGGGTGCCGATGGTGATCGACAACCGCGGCGGGGCGGGTGGCACGATCGGCGGCGAGATCGCGGCGCGTGCACAGCCCGACGGCTACACGCTGCTCGCCGGCTCGATCTCGACGCACTCGTTTTCGCCGGTGATCCAGCCGAAGCTGTCCTATGACCCGATCCGCGACTTCACGCCGGTTTCGCTGTTCGCGATCTCGCAGAACCTGCTGGTGGTGCATCCGTCGCTGCCGGTCAACACGGTGAAGGACCTCGTCGCGCTGGCGAAGGGAAGGCCCGGTTCGCTCAACTACGCTTCAGGGGGTACCGGCTCGACCAGCCATTTCGCCGTCGCGCTGTTCGTCAGTGCGGCCGGCATCGCCAACGGCACGGTGCACATTCCGTACAAGGGTGGCGCGCCGTCCGTGGCGGCGACCGTGTCGAACGAGACCCAGTTCTATTTCGGGCCGATGGCCGGCAGCATCCCGCAGGTGAAGGCGGGGCGGCTGCGCGCGGTGGCGGTGGGCGGGGCGGCACGTTCCGCGCTGTTGCCGGACGTGCCGACCGTGCGCGAATCCGGCGTCAACTACGCCGCGGCCGGCTGGTTCGGGCTGCTCGGCCCGGCCGGACTGCCGAAGCCGATCGTGCAGCGCCTGAACAAGGCAGTGCACGACACCGTCGGCATGGCGGACGTACAGCGCCAACTGCTCGAGGTCGGCGCGGAAGGCGTGGCCAATACGCCCGAGGCGTTCGCGAAGTTCATCGCCGAGCAGCTCGACAGCACGCGGCGGGTGGTGAAGGAGCTCGGACTGAAGTTCGACTGAACGGAAGCCTTGGGGTCAGGTCTTGCGCTGGAAACTGCTAAAGTCGACAGCATCGACGTCACGGGATGCACCGATGCTTCGTATTGCAACCGCCGCTGCCGGGACTCCATCGACGATCGATGCCGCCATGCGCTGCATCGCGCAACTCGTCGAGCAGGGGATGGATGCCCCCCGCTATCTGATGATCCAGGCCAACGCAGGCCACGACCTTCGCGTGGTGGCCCTCGCCGCGCGGGCACGCTGGCCGCAGGTGCGCATCCATGGCGCCACCTCCTGCCTGGGCAGCATGATCGAGACCGGCACCCACACCGGGCAGGAGCCAGGCGTGTGCCTGCTTGCCATTGCCGACGCGGACGGCGATTACGGTACGGCATGCGGAGCGCTGGGGGACGAGCCGAGCATTGCAGCCGCTGCCCTGGTGCGCCAGGCGCTGGCCGATGCCGACCGGCTGGGCGAAACGCCCGCCCTGGTCTGGATATCCAGCACTCCTGGCAAAGAAGAGGCGGTCATTGCCGGGCTGCAGGAGGTGGTGGGCGCGTCCACTCCGATCGTCGGCGGCTCGGCGGCCGACAATGCCATCGAGGGGAAATGGCAGGTGATGTCGGATGGCGCGGCCTTCGGCAACGGGATGGTGGTCTCCGTGATGTTCCCGTCGACGCCCATCGGCGCTGCCTTCCATTCCGGCTACACGCCGACCGGGCTGCGTGGGCGCATCACCCGCTGCGCCGGACGTCGCGTCTTCGAGATCGATGGCCAGCCGGCCGCCGATGTCTACGCGGGCTGGACCCGGGGCGCCGTCGTCCGGCCCGAGGTCGGTGCGGTCAACATCCTCATGGCGACCGCGTTATGGCCGCTCGGGCGGCGCATGCAGGCGATCGGGGGCACGGACATCCATCTGCTCTCGCATCCCGAAACGATCGACGCCGACGGGTCCATGACGCTGTTCACCGACGTCGCCGTGGACGATGAACTGGTGTTGATGAGCGGTACCACCGACAACCTGCTCGAGCGCCCGGCGATGGTGGTCGAGTCTGCCTGTCGCATCGGCGAGATCGACAAGGCGCAGGCGGCCGGGATGATTCTCGTGTTCTGCGCTGGCTGCATGCTGACGGTGAACGACCGCCTCGACGAGGTACGGCGCTCGCTCAACGACTGCATGCCCGGCGTCCCGTTCATCGCCGCGTTCACCTTCGGCGAACAGGGGCCGGTGCTGGCCGGCGACAACCGGCACGGTAACCTGATGATCTCCGTAGTGACGTTCGCACGCGGCTGATGGCGCTTCCAATGTCCATGGAAGATGCCCACCTGAGCGACACGCTGGTGGAACTGGCGAACCTGCGCGCTCGCGACGAGCGCATGCGCCGCGCGAGCGACGCGCTCGCCAGCGCGCTCGAATCGATGGTCGAGGAGCGCGATGGCGATCGCCTGCCGCAACTCGTCGTCGACTGTCTTTCGCGGGCGCTGGACACGCCGTCGGTCGCGATCCACGCCTGCGACGGCACGGGCCGCGCGGAGGCCTGCGGCGCGCGAGCCGAACCCGGATTCCTCGAGCTTCTGGCGAAGCCGCCTTTCCTGGCCTACCTGGGCAGGAAGCCGTCGCGCGTGGTCGCGGATACCCCGGTCCTGGTCGCTGCCCTGGGCCTGCCGTGTCCGCAACGGCTGCCTCCGGTGCTGCTTTGCGGCCGGGTCGGTCCGGGCGCAGGAGCCCAGCCTTCCGATCCGGGTTGGCTGGTGTTGTGCGCTGGCGTTCGACGACTGGCCGACCCGGAGGCACAAACCCTGTTCCGGCGCTTCCTGCCGGTGGTCACCCATGCGCTGCAGCGGTATCTCGAGGGCCGGCGCGCCGAGGAGCTCGCCAGTCGCGAACGGGAGATGCTGCTCGCGAAGGAACGGGCGGAAGCCGCCAGCCGCGCCAAGTCGGAGTTCCTTTCGCGGATGAGCCATGAATTGCGAACCCCCCTGACCGCGATCATCGGCTTCGCGCAGTTGCTCGAGACCGAACCGCTCACGCAGATTCAGCTCGACCAGGTGCGGCTCATCGCCAGTGCCGGCGATCATCTGCTGGAGCTCGTCAACACGGTGCTGGATCAGGCCAGGATCGAGGCGGGCAAGCTGGTGCTCGAGGTCGTCGCGTTCGATCTCCCGGATCTGGTGGCGGCGGTGGCGACCATGATCGACCGGCAGGCCGCCGCCAAGGGGTTGGCCTTCGAGACGGTCGTCGCCCCCGATCTGCCGAGGCGCCTGCTCGGTGATCCCACGCGCTTGCGTCAGGTCCTCATCAACCTGCTCGCCAATGCGGTCAAGTTCACCGAGCGCGGCTCCGTGATGCTGCACCTGACCGCAGCCGAGGGCATGCTCGAGTTCAGCGTCCGCGATACCGGCATGGGGATGGACGAGGCCGCGCGCGGCCGGATCTTCCAGGCGTTCTCCCAGGCCGACGAGAGCGTTGCCCGCAGGTTCGGCGGCACGGGCCTCGGGCTGCTGATCACGCGTGACCTGCTGCGCGCGATGGGGGGTGACATGGTGGTGGAGAGCGCGCCCGGGGTCGGCTCCTGTTTCAAGGGCCGACTGCCGCTTCGCCTGGCACCGGACGAGTCGGGGCCCGCGCCGACGGGACGTCCCGATCCGGCGCAGTCGCTCCGCGCAACGGCCCGGCGCGCGGGGCGGCGCGGGCGGGTGGTCGACGACAACGCGGTCAACCGCACGCTTGCG